>NZ_JBFULV010000014.1:0-91793 GCF_054049715.1 Rhizobacter sp. P5_C2
GGTGCCTTCCTTGTTCAGCACGTTCAGCGTTCGCTGCAGGAAGGTAGCCGCCTGGTCGGTGCCCTGGTTCACCGCGGTGTCGAACAGCTCGCCTGCCACGGCCGGCGCCAGGCTTGCGACCTGGTCGAGCTGCAGCGCGTCCCAGTACCGGCTGCGGTAGATATCCTTGGCCTGATCGAGGCCAAGCAGGTTCATCGGGCCGGCGTAGCCGAACGCACGCGCCACCGCTTCGGTGATGCCGTACTTCGTCTGGCCGCCGCTGTCGCGTGGGTCGTCGCTGTAGCCGGCTTCTTTGCCGAGCACGGTCTCGTAGGCTATGTTGAAGTCCATTCGCTGTCGTCCCTGTTCTGCCTCGGGCCTCTTCGAGGTGGTCTTGATGTTCTGGCGTCGTTCCGCGCTGTCGCTCACTTGCTGAGCAGGCGGCTGAACCAGTCGAACTTGATAGCCCCCAGTCCGAGTAGCGCCATCACTGCGTACATCGCAAAGCGCCGCAGGCCTTTGCCGAGCTGGCGGTCGACGTAGCCGCCCCAGACGTCGACCAAGCGCTGCGCGGTGCGCTCGTCACCCAACTGGGTCACCAGCTGCGCTGCGAGCTTCTCGGCGATACGCTGCATGTCGGCATCGGTCAAGTTGCGGGGGTCACTCATCGGTGTTGTCCTCCTGATCGTCATTGTTGGATTGGTTGGGTGCGGCAACCGGCTTCGACCGGCTGGGCAAGCCGCTCGCGTTCTGGTTCGTCACGTCGCTGCTGAAGCGCAGGTCTTTCTCTTTGACCTTGCGGCGCCACTCAGCGACCTGCTCCAGCACGGTGTCGGGGTTGCGGCCGGCCTTGCGGATCACCTCGACCTCGCTGATGAAACCGGCTTGGCTCAGCGTCAGCCAGGCGGTGGCTTCCTTGGCCATGTCGATCCACGGCATCGACGGCGCGACATAGAGAACGTCATTGGCAGTACCCGGCATCACGTCCTGTGGACACGGCACGACATTGGAATAATCGGCCGCCTGGATGAAATCCTCGACGACCGGCTGCACCGCCATGCCGACGAAGTCGTCGGTCAGGCACGCGTAGTGCACCCACTGCTCGACTAGTTCCTGCCGCTGGCTGCTGTACGTGCCGTCGTAGTTGCGGCTGACGCTGGAGTAGCTCGCACTGATGCCAGCGGCGAACGCACGCAGCTGCCCGTTGCGGAAGGTGATCAGGTTCGGGTTCGGGCGCTTGCTGTCGATCAGGCCGATCTCTTCTCCGACGGCCAGCGTGTCGATGATCGTGCCGGGGGACAGCGCAATCTGCCGATGGATGTCGTTTCCGTTGTCGTCCTTCAGTGGGCCTTCATAGCCGCCGCCATCAGGCGCCTGACGCTTCACGTAGCCCGTCAGCATGGCGGCCACCTTGGCAGCGATGCGCTCGGACTCCTCGTAGTCCTTGATGTCTTCGATCCGTCCGATGACGCTGGCGTAGCGGGTCACGCCGCGCAGCTGCCCGATGCGCTGCAGGTGAGCCAGGTGCAGCATGCGAGCCGCCGGAATCACTTTCAGATCCGGCCGCAGAGAGATCGTCTCGCTCGGATGGCCCTTGAACAGCCAGTACCCGGTCGGGCGCCCCCATGTGTTCCGCTGGATACCCTGCTTGATTCCGCGGGACTCGTCGGTGTAGTCCATCGGCACCATGTCCGCCTCGAACAGCTCCAGTGAGTACGGTACTGCTGTCCCGTGATCCAGGCCCGGCACTCGCCCCGTCACGCGTTGAGCGAAGGCCTCTCCATCGCGGTACAAGGTGCGGGCGAGCAAGCGCTGGCAGCGCGCGTAGCTGTGCTGCCAACGGACCTCGGGGCGGCGCTGCCAGTCACGCCAGGCGGACGACAATGCCTTCGCGTAGTCGGTGTGGATCTCGCCGGTCAGTGTGCGCGGCTGGAACTCAACGCCGATGCCCTGCGCGCCGACTGTGTTGTTGACCAGCACATCGAGCGAACCGACGACCAAGTCGTGATTGCGATCGAGGTAGCGCATCTGATTTCGAAGCGGCACGGCGCCCTTCTCCACCAGTTGATTGGGCGAGCCGCCATCGCGGCGGAACTTGCGCTGTGGGTTAGGCTGGGCGGCTTCGTAATGGGCCAGCAACGTGCGGCTTCGCAACCGGGTCAAGCCGCGCTGTGGGTCCATCCATGCGACCAGGCGGTCGATCGCGTTGAGACGCCCCGTCATTGGTCGAGGCGCGCGACGGCGAAACGCAAGCCGCCGATGGTCTGCACACCGGCCGCCTGTCCGCGCTCGCCCGCGACGCGCCCCTCCCACTCTCTACGGCCGGCGCGGATCTCGGACAAGTCTTCGCTGCGGAAGACGCGGTCGCCGAGGCGCGCTTCCTTGCCGAGAAGAACATCGGTTTCGGCCTGCAGGTAGGCGGCCAGCATCGTGGAGGCAGGGGTGCTCATGCGCCCATGCTCGTGGAATCGGCGTCTACTTTGTAGGTGCGCCAGTAGACAATGTCAGCACGTCACGACGATCACGGGTGACAGTCGAGGACAGTTGAAACCCGCACTCATGCGGCCGACTAAATGACCTGGGGAGCGCACACGACCAGCGATCGGTTGTGAACTGCGGCAATGGAGCGTTTCGTGTCCCTAGATTCCGACAGTCGAACGATTACTAGCGGCCACCGCCGAGCATCCGTTGGGGGGAAGATTCTTCCGCAGTTTCAAAACTGACTAGGCAGGCCGCCCAGCGGAGCCTGTCATGTCAGCCTCGGTTCAGCGTCGTCCATCGAGAATCGGAATCGTGACGACGAAGCAGCTGCCCAGTCCGACCCCCGCGCTGCTCGCCTCAGCGCTACCGCCATGGGCTTCGGCTAGCTCGCGCACCACCGCCAGGCCCAGTCCCAGGCCGACGCCATTGAACTTCACCGCATGCTGTTCCTGCACGAACGGATCGAAGACTTCCAGCAAGGCCCGCGGCGAGATGCCGATGCCGTTGTCTTTGACGGAGAACACCACGGCATCCGCCGTGCGTTTCACGACAAGGGTAATCTGGCCGCCGGCCGGCGTGTACTTGGACGCGTTGCCAAGGAGGTTGCTCAAGATCTGAGTCAAGCGGACGGCGTCGGCGCGCATGCTGCCCGGCGGGGACGGCAGTTCGAGATGAAGCGTCTGCGTGTGCTGGGCCATCGAGTGACGGCAGCTGATGAGCGAATCCTCGACCACGTCGGCGATGTCGACATCGTCAAACTCGAGCCGCAGCTTGCCGGTATTCATGCGCGATACATCCAGCAGATCGCCGATCACGCGCGACATGCGGCCGGTTTGCCGTTCGATGATTTCCAGCAGGCGCGCAACCTTGTCGGAGGCAACGCGCGGCAGCAGCGTCGCCGTGGTGCACAGGGTCATCAACGGGTTGCGCAGTTCGTGGGCTACGACGCCCATCAACTGGGTCTGGCGGCTCAGTGCCAGTTCTGCCTGGCGTTGCCCACGTTGTGCTAGCAATGTGGTCTGCAGCAATTGCTCGTTGACCTTGCGCAGTCGTGCGAGAGTCGCACGGGCCCGCCGGCCAGTGGCTTGCGATCCAGCGTCGGCTTGTTGGCAAAAAAGTGGGGCGCGCGAAGACGTGCGCCTTAGAGCGGCTGCCTTGCCGTAGCGAAGCACCGAGAGCGTCTTCTTGGGCGGCTGCCCGGTAAAGGCGTCGAACGGGTGAAGAGTGACAGACATTGCGGCMTCCTCCGAAAGGGAGCGCGTGTGAGTCAGACGGGAAGTCCTGGCCGGGTGCCGCGAATCGCAACACCCGGCGTGCAGGCTTCCTTTTGGGATGGGGGAGCGCTCCGTCGGCGAGTCTGCCGAGGTGGCCCGCTCCGGTCTGTACGGTGGCGAACGCAGGGTCATCGTTCTCCGAGCGAGCGTTGTATGCCGCACAGACACTCCAACGACGCACATGTAGCGTAGCTGCTGATCTCCTAGGAAAGGCGAGCCATGATCAGGACGCACATGTTGAGTTCCGACATGCCCGAAGCACCGATGGTCGCGGCACCGCCCGCAGAGAGCGATCTGCCGTTGATGGCCACGCTGGGCATCCGATTCGAGGAAGGGGCCTATCGCTTTGCCTGCATCCCATATGACAACCTGCACGATGCGGCCAACTTCGCGCGCTTGGCCGGTGCAGGACGGGACAAGAACCAGCGATAGGCCGCTCCTTTTCTCGCGATATGTTCGATATCGAACATACCGAGACTCCGTCAGCGCCTATATTCGTCACCATCGGCGGCATGGCGCGGTAGGCGTTCCACGCCGGCTCCGACACTGTGCGGAGCTTCGCGAAATGGTCTTTTCCCCCGATCCGAAGCAGAACCAGCTGCTGGCGGCCCTGCCCGACTCGGAGTGGCAACGCTGGATGCCCCAGCTCGAATGGGTCGAGTTACCGCTCGGCCAAGTGCTGTACGAACCCGGGCGCACGCTCAGTCACGTCTATTTCCCCACCTCTGCCATCGTTTCGCTGTTGTACGTGATGGAGAACGGCTCGTCGGCCGAGATTGCCGTGGTGGGCAACGAGGGCATCGTCGGCATCTCGCTGTTCATGGGGGGCGAATCGACACCCAGTCGCGCGGTGGTGCAAAGTGCCGGTGAGGGCTTCCGGTTGAAGGCATCGACGATCAAGGACGAGTTCAATCGCGCGCCGGTGCTGCACTTGCTTCTGCGCTATACACAGGCGCTGATCACCCAGATGGCACAGACGGCAGTCTGCAACCGCCATCACTCGCTCGATCAGCAGCTGTGCCGCTGGCTGCTGCTGAGCCTCGACCGACTGACGGGCAGCGAACTCGTAATGACTCAGGAGTTGATCGCCAACATGCTGGGCGTGCGCCGCGAAGGTGTCACGGAGGCCGCGCTGAAGCTGCAAAAGGCCGGGCTGATCCGCTATGCGCGCGGCCGCATCACGGTGCTCGACCGGCCTGAGTTGGAGCAGCGCACCTGCGAGTGCTATGCGGTGGTGAAGAAGGAATACGACCGATTATTGCCCGCGCCGCTGGTGACCTGAGCAGGTCTGTGTGCGCTGGCAGACGGTGGTGTGGCCACGCAGGCCCCAGACTGCCTGCGCCATGAAAAACCTCGAGAACGGCTTGATCGAACTGCTTCCGCGGGCGGACCGCCAACGTCTGCTTGCTGCGGGAGGTGCGGTCGAGATGACGCTCGCCCAGGTGCTCAGCGACGCTGACCAGCCAACACGGCACGTGTACTTCCCGATGGAGGGCTTCGTGTCGTTGATCTCGCGAGTCGATACCCATCCCGGCCTGGAGGTCGGCATGGTGGGGCGCGAGGGCATGCTGGGCGTGCACGTGGCACTGGGCGTGCCGGTCGCGCCGCTGCATGCGGTGGTGCAAGGGCCGGGCACGGCGTTGCGCATTGCCGTCGCGCCATTCCGGCGCGAGCTGGCACGCAGTGCCGCGCTGCAACGCAGCCTGAGCCGCTACATCCACGTGTTGATGGCGCAACTCGCAGGCTCGGCTGCCTGCCTCCGCTTCCACCTGATCGGCCCGCGCCTGGCGCGCTGGCTGCTGATGAGCCAGGACCGCGCACAGTCCGATCACTTCCACATGACGCACGAGTTCCTGGCCTACATGCTGGGCGTGCGGCGCGTCGGCGTGACGGCCGCAGCCGGCACGCTGCAGGCAAGCGGCCTGATCGAATACCACCGCGGCGAGTTGCGTGTGGTCGACCGCGCCGGTTTGGAGGCAGCAGCCTGCAGCTGCTACTTGGCCGACCGGCGCATCTACGGCCTGTCGATCGGCCGGGCGGTGCCGGCGGCTAGCGCGGCATGATTCACATGCGAAGCTCGATCATGTCCGACCCTCGCTACCGCAGAAAGTGCGGAGCGAATTTCTGACGGTAAGGCCATCTCAGGCACCAAACGACCGCCCCACCCTTCCGACCGAACAGCGCGCGCCGCTTTAAGGTCGCCAATCGGCAAGAGCCGTCGATCGATAGCCAAACCCGGCCGACCGCAGCCAGACGAAGGCAGGCAGCCGCAGATTCGACCCGTCGGACCGCCACCCCAACACAGCCGACGCACATCAAAAGTCGTACCAGTGCTCGGTGACCACCGTCACGTCGATCGTCTTCACCTCGCCCGTGTTCACTTCCGTCACCGTGCAGCGTTGCACGCCGCTCAGCGTGTTGGCCTTGCCAACGGTCGTTGGGGCAGCTGCATTGCGCCGGAACTGCGTCGTCGCCGAGTTGGGTGACATCGCGGTCGCGGACGATCCTGACAATGTCGACCAGGCGATGGTGAAGACCCCCGCCCCGCCCTGCACCGTCACCGTCACTGGGGAGGTGGTCACCGGCACGGTTGCACCACGCGTCGACGTGAAGCCTGAGCCGAAGACGCTGGCCGTCGAGGCCGTCAGCGTGAACGACCCGCTGAAGACCTTGCGCGCGACGCCGTCGGTGCCATACCGCCAGATCTCGCGTGCCTTGCGCGCTGTGCCTCCCGCGTCGTACCGCCAAGCCTCACGGATCTTGCGCGCCACGCCACCACCGTCATACCGCCACATCTCTGCCATGTGCGTGCCGCCTTTCAGTACACGAACACGATGTCACCAGGAGCCCCACCCGATGGCTGGCCAGCCACGTTCGTCATCGTGATGCGCCCGAGACCATCACCACCGCCTCGCCCGTAGACAAGCCCGGAGAAGACGGGCGCGCTGTTCCACGACACGAAGCCCACGTCGTTGAAGAACTGCGACATCGAGCCCGGCCGGTTGGAGATGTTGGTCCACGGCACGACAAGGCTGGTGCCGAAGTAGCTCAGGTCGACCTTGCGCAGATAGCTGTCGCCGCCGTTGCTGATGAATACTTGGCTGATCGGTCCGTTCTCGCTGTTCGGCGAGCTCTGGTTCAGGTAGGTCGCGAACAGGTGGCCGCTTGAGTTGCGCACGGCCACCGTGTTGCCGGTGCCCGCATAGTCCGGCACCCACGCTGTGATTGCCGGCGCACCAGTGATCCGCCCCCACGGTACCGATCCGGCACCAAGCTGCCCGTTCGCATCGAAGTTCCATTTCCATTGGCCGTCTGTCACCGAGAAGATGCCCGAGGTGCCATCTCCCGCACCGACCATCAGCGAGTAAAGCCGTGCCGTGTCGCTGAACTGCAYGCCCGCCCAGCCGTTCGCCGCCCCCGGGATCGACACCGAGGTATAGGTGACCGGCGAGATGTTCTTCAGGTAGCCGGTGGCCTTCTCCACCCAACTGGTGCCGTTGAACTCCTGGATCAGGCCGCCGGTGAAGCGTTTCGCGCCCGTCGGCGGGCTGGTGACCGCGCCGGCATAGGCCGGGTCCATCCATTGCGCCAGCGCGCTGAAGGAGGCTTTGATTTGCGGCAGGACGCCGGTGTCATAGCGGTCGGTGGTGACGGGTTTGCTGAAGTCGATCGGCATGGTGGTCGGTTCGTCGAATGGCTGTTGTCGTGGATGAAGGAAGAAGTGCGGAAGGGGTCCGTGGTCCCGTGGTCAGTACCCGCGCGCGGTCCAGCCGCCCGAGCCCGTGACCTTCTGGCCGGTCTGCGGGTTGAGCAGGTAGACGGTGAAGCCGGTCGGGTTCGGCACGTCGAGGAAGTCCACGATGGGCAGCAGCGCGGTGGTGCCGTTGGCCTGGCACAGCGGCGTGTCGGCGTCGATAAAGGCCACAGCGAACGGCACGACCACGCCCGCCGCGGCGTTGGTGATCACAAAGCGACCCGAGTCAGTCTTCAGCTTGTTCGAGAGCTTCACGTCCAGGCTCGCGATGCGGATCAGGTTCGCGCCCGCGCTGCAGCTGAAGGTCCACACTACGCGCACATACCGGAAGCTGGCCGCCAGCACGCTGGTGGCGCCCGCCGCCGCGGCCGTCCAGGCGTCTGCACTGTTCAGCTTGGTGTAGATCTGGCACGAGCTGCTGACCTGGCCGGCGATCACGCTGGCGCCCAGCGTCACGGTGACGATGGTCGGCGGCAGCGCGGTGCCGTAGTCGAAGGTCTCGTCGTAGGTCGCGTTCGTCGTGCTGGGCTCGGCGTACAGCGGGAAGCCGGCGTCGACCTGCGCCTGCGGCGTGGTCCAGCCGTGCGATTCGAAGTGCTGCGCCCAGGTCTCCGGCGCCACCGGCCCGAGCAACGCACCGTCCTCCAGGAACAGGTTCGTCGCGGTGCCGCTGAAGGTCGAGCGGATCTGCGTGCGCAGTACGTAGTCGGGCGGCTGATTGATGGTGGCCGCGATGCCGACTGGCGTGCCGGTGTTGCCAGCGCTGTCGAAGGCGGCCACCCAGTACGTGAAGACACCCGCCTGCTGCTCGAAGATCGCCGTGAAGGTGCTGTTGCCGTTCGAGCCGACGATCGTGCCCGCCGCCCAGCTCGCGCCCTTGCGGACCTCGTAACGATCGATGGACAGGCTACCGCTGGTCGGGGCGCTCCAGTACAGCAGCGCGTTGTTGTCGACGACCTCCGCGCGCGACGCGACGATCGCGCCTGGCGCGGTGACCACGGTGTCAACGGACGAGGCCGCGCCGCGGTTGCCCTTCACGTCGATCGCCGCGACCCACCAGCGCCTGGCGCCGCCCCAGTCGATGCGGCGCAGGTGCCGCGTGATCTGGAACACCCCGACGACGGTGGCCGTCGCAAAGCTGTCGCCGAAGCGCAGCTCGTAGCCGCTGATCGCAAAGGCGCCCGGCACACCGGCATAGTCGAGCTGCAGGTCGGTGCCGGTGATCGTCGCGTTCAGCGCCGAGATCGCAGGCGCCGTCACCGTGCCCGCCACGCTCGTCGGCGTGCTGCGATTGCCCAGCGCGTCGACCGCGGAGACCCAGGCCGTGAAGCCTCCGCTCGCCTGCACCGCCCATAGGTGCGAGGTGCCGCCGAGCTGCTCGAGCACCTGGGCGGTCGACCAGGTCGCGCCCTGCCCCAATCCCGCTCCAACACTCACGCGCCACTCGTAGCCCACGACATCCGGCTCGGCGTTCTTCGCGCACTTCAGCCGCACGCCGAATGGCTCGAAGGATGCGGACACGTCCGTCGGTGCCGACGGCGGCAGCGCCGCCATCGCGCCGGTCACGCGGTAGTCGTAGGCCTGCACCTCGGCCAGGCTCTGCTCGGCCGCGCCGAAGATGTTGAAGCTGGTGAACTTGAAGTGGATCGTCTTGCCGATGAACGACAGTTCCAGTGGCCCGCTTTTGCCGATCGCGCTGTCGACGCGCACGAAGGCATCGCCGACCTGGTGGCCGGTGCTGGGCGTGCCGTGCGCACCGCGTACCAGGCCGGACAGCGTGTAGGTGCCCGGCGCCAGCAGCGCCGCGTTCTGGAAGGCGAGGTACTCGGGCACAGTGCCGCCGACGTAGCAGAGCGTGCCCAGTGCCGCGGCGTCGGCCGCGCTGGTGCTGATCAGCTGGCCGCTGGTGTTCACCGTGACGCTGTCGCCGCTGATGAAGGTGCCGAGCCGCCCGTACCGCGCCGGCCCGTGCAGCGTGCTGGCCTTCTGGTAGTTCAGCCCGTCGACGCTGACCCACACGTTGCAGCCGCCCCAGGCCGCGCTGCTGCCCTTCACGGCCGCGTAGACCTCGAGCCCGGTTTGCGTCAGGCCGACCGGTGCTTCGAACAGCACCGGCGCGTCCACGTTGCCCGGTGCCGCGTTGTAGTCGTGCAAGTAGCCGGCGTTGACCTCGCTCGGGTACATCGTCGCGCTCGCGACGCCTGCGGGGAAGTCCTCGGCCGTCACCGTCAGGTCGCCGTCGTCGTTCTCCTCGTCGGTCGCGGTGATGCGCACCGGGTGCCGGTCCAGCCCGAGCCCGACATCCGTCAGGGTGACCAGGTCCATCGGCTCCAGCAAACTGAAGTTCGCTGGCAGCTTGAAGGTGTAGGTCGCACGGATGTACAGCGAGCGCTGCAGCATCAGCTGGGCGACCAGGCGCGCGACGGCGCCGTCGGTGATCCAGTCGGCTTTGACGATGGCCTCCGAGCGCAGGCCATGCGCGTCAATGTCCGCCTGGTCCTTCGCCTCGGCCACGTCGACGTTGTAGCCGTTGGACCGGTTGCGGTACTGCACCCGGAAATGGTTCTTGGCGTCGGCCGGACTCTTGCGCTCTTGCTGCACCGGCGGCTCGCCGGGCGACGGGATGAAGAGGTCGTCGTTCAGGTCGTAGATCGGCGTGACGTTGGGGGTGTAGGTGCGCCCGAGCCCAGCCTCCGGGCTGTCGCCGTAGGGGATCATCTTGAGCTTGCCGGCGCTCCACACTGGCGCGGTGTTCGTGAGCTGCCCGAACACCTTGACCAGCTCGGCCGCGCTCATCTGCTCGGTCAGAGCGGGCGATGCCAGCAGGCCGGTGGCGACGCAGTAGTCAGACCACTCCTGCATGCCGTCGAGCCGGTTGCTCTGAATGTTGGCGCCATATCGGCCGTTCATCAGCAGGTCCAGCAGCACGCGGCTCGGATCCACGTCCGGCACGTTGCTGCCCAGGCTGTACGCGAGATTGCCCTGGATCTCGAAATTGTGGTTCTCGACCTGCGCCGAGGCGCCCAGGTCGTAGTCCTTTGCGCAGACATAGGCCAGGCCGCTGTAGCCGAGCGACTGTGCCGGGTTGGCGCCCTGCAGGTACGACCACGGCACCTGGCCGAGCGCGCCGGTCTTGAAGCTCAAGCCCAGTTCCTCCAGCGCGGTCTGCTTCGTGCCCGCGGTGACGACCAGGTAGTCGATCGTCACCGTCGAGCCGCGCAGCTTGTCGTTCAGGATCTTGACGACGGCGAGCTCGCCATCGGCGTCGACCGAGTAGTCCACACCGTTGGCGAGTTGGGACTTCAGGAAGAAGATCGCGATGTACACCGCCTGAATGGACGCGAACGCGGCATCCAGCGTCGTCGACATCGGACCGGCCGCCGGCACGGCGTAGGTCTTGCGCACCGAGGCGAACTGGTCGCCACGAATCCCGCCGTTGTAGAGCTTCTTGCCGCGCCAGATCCGCGGCACGCCGTTCATCTGGCCGTGGCACAGGCCCATCATCACGGACGCGCTGTAGGTGTAGGTGGTGCTCTCGGAGGTGACGCCGCCGCCGCCCTTGCCGGCTTGCTGGCTGGTCGTGTGGGGGATCGCCCTGAAATCGCCGTACCAGATCAGGTTGCCGCTGATCTGGTTCACGCCGTAGACGACAGGGATCGTCACGCCCTGCGCACTGCTCTGCAGCTTCAGGGCTTCGATGCGGGTTTCGCTGCTGGAGATGGTAGTGCGGCCTCCCATGTCAAGCCTCCATGGGTTGGCTGTCGAGGGCTTGTGCAGGCGCCTGCACAGCGCCTTCTTCCGACTTCCACAGCGTCCAGAACTGCACCGGCCGGCCGGCGAGCGGAGCTTCGTCGAGCCTGGTCAGGATCACCGCCTGGTTGACGTATGCGTGCAGCACCGTGCGCCGGTCGACCAGCACGCCGCCGTGGCTGAAGGTGCGGCCGAAGCGGAACAGCGCCACGTCACCCGCCTTCGGGTGGTCGGTCCGCACCGCGCCTGCGCGCTGCAGCCAGTCGATGTACAGCTCGTCGCTGCGATGCAAGTGCCAGGCGGTGCTGTAGATGCCCGGGTCGATCGGCGCCACCACGCCGGCGGCCTCGTAGATCGCGCACAGGCTCTGTCCGCAGTCGACGCCAACGCCCTTGAGGCGGCCGTGATGGTGGTACGGCGTGTCCAGCCAGGTCAGGGCCTCGGCGATCACCGCCTGGCGTTGTTGAGCTTCGATCGATTCGTTCAGGGTCATGGCGCTCACATAACGGTCTCGGCGGCTGGCACGTAGGGCTTGCCGCGGAAACGGATCACGTTGTTGAACTTGGCTTTGCAGGTGCTCTGGGTCTTGTCGCAGCCGGGATAGATCGCGAAGCTGTCGCCCGGCGCGACCGGGAACGGGAACGGCTGCAGCACGGTGATCTCGCTGCCGGCACCGCCTGCGCCGCCGGTCGTATGGCGCTTCACGGTGCGGCCGATGCCGGTGTTCGGTCCGGTCAGGAAACGCACGACGCCGAGATCGAAGTAGCCGGACGGGTACAGGTTCGCGGCGAGCCCATGGCTGAAGCGCGTGCGGGTTGCATCGCTCGCGCTGCTGGCGGCGCTGGTGACGGTCTTGGCATCGCGGTTCACGCCGCAGGCCGCGTCGTACAGCGTGTTCGGGCACCCGGGCTGATAGACCTCAGCCGGCACCATCACGTCGAGCTGCTCGGTGTCGCTCTTGATTCCGAGCACCTGCTGCGTGCGGTCGCCCTTCGTCGTCGCCACGCGCCCGGTGAACCACACCAGCGTGCCGACGATCGGCGGCGTGAGGCTCGCCATCTCCGCCGCGGGCAGGAATGCGCGCTGCAGTTCCAGGCGCGCGTGCTCGAAGCCACCGCGCGCGATGTAGGCCAGCAGCGGCGTGCCGCTGAGCTGCATCGCCCGCTCTTCATCGTCGAGGTCGGCCGGTAGCTCGTAGACGGTCACGTCCAGGCTGTCGACCTCGATGCCGACGCTCATCCGCGTGCGACTGCGGCGCAGACCTGGTCCGAGCGACCAGGTCGTGCCGTTGAGGGCGATCGGCTGATCGCCGCCCGTCCAACGCAGCACCAGCCCGCCCGGCAGCGTGAAGGTGTACAGGTCGATGCAGCCCAGCTCGGTTTCGCTGTTCAGCAGCTCGGCCAGCGCACCAGGTGACTTCTCCCACGATGCCACTCTCATTACGCGTCCTTCAAGGTTTGACCGTGATCAGCTCGACGCTGCGCGCTTCCCACAGCTGCCGCAGGAACTGCGACACCTCGGTCTCGTCTTGCTTGAAGCGCACGCGCCAGTAGAAGTGCCCGGTCCAGGTCACCGGCAGACCCGTCGCCACCGGCACGGCGAAGGTCAGCACGCCGCTCGAGCCGATGTCGTAGGTGCTCGGGTCGGCGAGCGCCCCGCCGAGGAATACCTGCGCGTCATCGGCCGCCGCGTAGACCGGCTCGACGACGCCGCCCCAGGTGCGCACGAGCTGGAACTTGCGAGCGGCGCCGTCGCCCGTACCCACGCGTTGGTCAACGACCGTGCAATCGTCCGGGTCGAGGTAGAGGAAGCGCTGCGCCGCGCCGCCGCGGGCGTTGAAGAACCCCACCAGCGTCCGCAGCTCGGCCAGGCCCTCGGTCTCGCGCAGAACTTCGTAGGCGAGCTTGTAGCGCCAGCGCGGGAAGCTGTAGTAGCGGGTGCGGAACTCGCGGCCGCTCGGCGTCTCGCGCACGCCGGTGCGGTGCATCGGCACGCGGGTGCTGCCCCACTTCAAACCGGGCAACGAGGGAAAGATGTCGAGGCTCATGTCGTCAGATTCAGTTGAAGGCGAAGTCCCGCTTCAGGCTCTTGAGCACCGCAACCAGGTCGCGCTTGCTCGCCATGAAGAACTCGCCGGCCGACACGCCGCGCAGCTCCACCGGTGCTGCAGGCTCGGTGCTGCCACCGCCCTGGTCCTGGCCCGCAAGCTGTCGGATCACGTTCCCGTACTGCTTCGGCAGCACCATCTCTTCCTCGTGGAGCTGCGTGATCGGGTTCAGGCCGCTCGGGATGTCGAAGCCGCCCGAGGCGCTCTTGATTCCCTTGCCCATCCCCGACACCGCCGCGAAGATCGCGGCCATCGCCGCAATGGCGAGCACAGGCCCGACAACAGGGATGGAGGCCTGCGACGCCGCGGCGCCCGAGCCAGCTTCCGCTGCGTTCGCGCCGACCACCGCCGTTGCCTCGGCCGACTTCACCGCGACGTTCGTGGCGGACGCCGCCGCCTGCATGCCCTTCTCCTGCGTCAGGAAGCCGAGCTTCATCGCGAGCATGCGTGCCTGGCTGGCGATCCACTGCGACATCGGCTCGGTCACGACGTTGCGCAGGAACGCTTCCTTCACGCCGCCGAAGATCGTGCCCAGCGCCTGGCCCCAGGTGCTGGTCTTCTCCAGCAGCCCGTCCAGCGCCGTGCCGAAGCTGTCGCCGATGCCGCTGAAGAGGCCCGAGCCGCCGAACGCGTTCGCGCTCTGTTCACGGAGCGCCGTGTTCGCGCTGGACGCCAGCGTCAGGCGCTGCGTCTCGTGCTGCTGCTCGATCAGCAGCAACTCGTTCTTGATGCGCGCCAGCTCGACCGGATTCAGGGTCGGATCGGCGCTCAGCAAGGTCAACCGCTGCTGCAGTGCAGACGCCTGCACGGCATAGCGCTGATCCTCCCAGCCGACCTCCAGCTGCGCGAGCTGGGCCTTGGTGATCTCCTCGGCATCGAGCGCCGCCTTGGCGGCCACGCGCTCCAGCTCGATCTTGCCGAGCGCGAGCTGCTCGGCCGTGCGCATGCCGTCCTGCTCGATCGCGTCGCGCTGCTGGCGCGTCTCGCGCGCGATTCCGACTTCAAGCTGCGCCGCCTTGCGCTGGATCGCGACCTGGTCGGCCGTCGTCATCGTCAGGTTGTCGGTGAGCCAGCGCCAGTACGCGAGTTCCTCTTCCTTGCTGTACTCGCGGCCCTGGGTCAGCACGGCCTGCACGCGCTTCTCCTCGGCGAGCATCGCCTCGTAGTAGCTCATGTATGAGCTGGCGCCGTCCTTGTCTTTGTCGCCCTTGCCCTTCAGCGAGGCCGTGCGCGTGCCGCCGCCGGACGGTGCGGCCTCGGTCTGGTCCGGGCTGAAGATCGCCGACAGCCGGTCACGCGATTCGGCGCTGGACGCGACGATGTTGTCCCAAGCCTTACCCCAGGCCTCGCCGATCCGCGCCGGCCAGCCCATCAGTTCGTCCTGCGCGCCCTTCAGGTCGCCGGTCATCAGCTTGTACAGCCCGGCGCCGAGCGCCCGCAGCGGCTCCGCGACGGTGACGACCAGGCCGTTGAGCACCTCCCACACGATGACCACCGCGTTCTTGAGGCCCCAGAAGACGGCCGTCAGCCCGCCAATGGCGCCGCGGGTCACCGTGATGGCGGTCGGTCCGATCGCGACGAACCACTCGGCCAGCTTCGTGACGACGGGCATCAGCACGTTGCCGATCGTGTTGGCGAAGCCCTTCATGACGAGCGCCGCCTTGTCGCCCGCGCTGTCGAAGGCGTTGTAGGCGTCGACCTGTTCCTGACCGACCAGCAGGCCCAGTTCTGCCATCAGCTCGGCGTTTTCGCGCACGGTGTCGCTGTTGAGTTTGAGAAGCGCGGAGCTGGCGTCGATGCCCTTGCCGAAGAGCTGCGAGGCGGCGACGTTGCGGTCCGTGCCTTCCTTGTACTCGCCGGTCAGCTTGATTGCATCCAGCATCAGCTCGTTCATCGGACGCAGTGCACCGGTGCTGTCGCGCGTGGCGAGCCCCAGGCGGTTCAGAGCGCCCTCGTCCTCGTTGAGGTGCTTCAGCAGGCCACGGCCAGCGGCGGACATCTCGTCGGTGGTTGCACCGACATCCTCGAGCGCTGCAATCCAGGTGCTCGCGCTGGTTGCCGACACGCCCAACGACTTGCCGAGCTGGATGCTCTCCTCCTGGAACTTGGCGGTCTGCTCGATCGCTTTGCCGAAGAGCGCCCCGCCGCCAATCACCGCAGTGATGGCGAGGAACTTGCCGCGGATGGCTTCGAGCGGACCGCTCAGCGTGCCGAAGTGGCCGGCGGCCTGCGTGCCGAACTGCTGGACGCTGTCCAGGCCAGAGCGAAGCGCCTGGCGCAGAGGGGTGACATCGCCGTCAACTACGACGCGGGCGCGGGGATCGGTCATGCAGAGTGAGGTCGCTTAGGTCAGAGGTCAAGAAAGGACAACATCGGGTCGTCGGGCCGGCCGTGAGCGACGGCCATGCCGACGCTGCGTGCCTGTTCCATCGCTTGTTCCGGATTCGAGGAGGCCGGCGCGGCAGACCGCTCGGGCTTGATGCCGATCGCGAGCGCAATGCGCCGGAGCTGCAGTGCCGCGGGTGGTGTGTGGCGCCAGAAGTCGGCCAGTGCAGAGACCTGCGGCAGCGTGACCTGGTCGTCGATGTAGGCCCAGGTCCAGCCCGTCGCCGTGATCAGCCAGGCGTAGAGGCTGCTCCAGGCGTCCCCGGCAGTGCCGCCAAGGACGCCCCCGCTTCCCCCATGCCAGCTCCCAGACCGGCCACCTTCGTCTCCAGGCCCGCGACCTTGGCGACGACTTCGAGCGCGGCGCTCAGCTGCTCCATCGTGGCTGGCAGCAGCTCGACTTCCTCGACCGACATGCCGGTGCCGGCTGACAGCACCAGCACGATGTCGTCGAACACGACCTCATCGAGGCGACCGTTCTTGAAGGCGAGGCCGGCTCGGTTGAAAGCGGGCAGCAGCTTCTTCAGCCGGCCCAATGGGATCGGGGCGACCTCGATGGTCTGTTCGCCCAACAGGATGGTGTCGTTCATGGTTCGGGATCCTTCGGGTGGGGTCAGAACAGGCAGAGGTAGCCGATCTCGTCGGCGGCATCGGCGAAGGCCTGCGCGCTCAGGTCGTAGACCGCGTAGTCGTCATTCTTCAGGGGCAAGCTGACCTTGCTGCTCACCGCACGGTTGAACTTCATCACCAGGTTCTTACCGTCGAAGCTGTTCTGCAGCAGCAGCGAGAAGGCCGGCGTCGGTCCCATCACGTCGTTGGTCAGCTGGAAGATCTGACCCTTGCCGGACTCGGCGCGGTACTCGTAACTGATCAACAGCATGCGGTCCTGCGTCGACGGCGCGAAGCGGTAGACGCCGTTGGAGACGGTGTAGTGGCCGACGGCCGGTGCTTGGCCGTCAATCACCGCCGCGCGCTCCAGCGATTCCGTCGTGGCAGCGTCGAGCACGCCCAGGTCGGTCGCGAAGGTGGCGTCCTGCGGTGGCTCGACGGTGACCTGCACGGCAGCCTGGCTGGCGGCCTCCGCCGCCGGCACCTTGACCACGAAGTCGAAGACGGCGGCGCGCACACCGGCCGATGCCGTCTTGCCGAACTGCAGGCTGCCGAGGATCGCGCCGTTGATCTCGGCGTACTTGGCCTTGATCTCGATCTTGCCCTTGCCCTGCCCGACCGAGATCGGGAAGCGCTTCGAGCCGTACAGCGTCTTGAGGTCGACATCGATGTCGACGGAGATGTCTTGCATCGTCCCGAGGCGCACGGGCGTCGGATTCAGGAGCAACTTGCCCAGCGAGTCGTACGTGGGGGTCGCGATGATCTTGCCGGTTCCGAAGTTGATCATGGGATTCTGTGAATGAGGGTTGTGAGGGTCAGGTGACTAGGGCGAGGTCACCGGCACGGGTCAGCGCCTGCACCTGGTAGGTCGCGGTCAGGCGGCCGATGGTTTCGTCGCCACCCTCGGCGCGCGGCTCGGTGCGCACGCAGCGCAGACCGCGACCGAGCGTGTTCAGGCCGGCGTCGATGGCGATCACGCGGTGCGCTTGCAGGTGCAGCCGGTCGACCGCGGTCTCCCAGTCGTCGCCGCGCACGTGGAAGTCGAGCTCGAACTCCATCAGGCCGCGAGTCACGGCCTGGGCGAATGCGTCGGCCTGGCCGGAGGAGCGACGGATGTTGATGGCTGGGATCTCGTCGACGCCGAAAGCATCGACCCGGCCGCGGTACACGCGCGCAGCAGCATCGGTGGCGGCGCCCTTCAGCGCCAGGTCGACGCGCTGCAGGATGCGCTCGTGGGTGCTGTTGGCTTCGGTGCTCATGCTGTAGCTCCCATCAGCACCGCCTTCAGCTCGACCTGCAGCTCGGTGCCGTCGAGCACCGGCACGCCGGCCTCGCGTGCCTCCCAGGTCTTGCCGGCGACGACGAAGCGGTCACCGCGCCGCACGCCATTCGGTGCATCCACGCTCTGCATGCGGATCGTCGGCTCGCTGCGCATCTGCATGCCGTCGAGGCCCATGCTGCCCGACTCGTCCAGCACCACGCGGACGGGCTGCGCGTCGCCGCCAGCCGGCGTGAACTGCGCATCGCGGCCGAGACGGGCGTACAGCACTGCCAGCTTGCGCGAGAAGATGTCGTCGAGCATCGGTCGAGTTCCTTGCCGACCGCGATCAGGCGTTGACCTTGACATCGACGAAGGCCTCGCCGGCTGCGGCCGCGTTGAAAGCGTAGCCGGCAGATGCGAGCGCGACATTTCCTGCGCCGGTGGTCGCCACGGTGATGACGCCTTGCAGATGATCCCAACGCACGCTGTCGCCCTGGCCGACAGCATCAGCGGCGAGCTTCGGCAGGCGATAGACGCCCTCCGCGGTGAAGGTGCCGGGCGCGCCCGCGGCAACGTTGGAGACCGCAATGCCGATTCGGCTGCCGATCTTGGCGGCGCCACCAGCGGCCACCGCAGCGGCGGGCGTGTGGGTGAGGGACTGACCGTGCTGGATGAAGTTCTTCATGGGTGCGTGATGAGTGACTCAGGATGGTTGGCAGGAGCCTGGATCGGCAGGAGGTAGGTGGCTCTCTTCGGAGCCTTTGCCCGTGCGAGTGATCAGCCGTTGCGCTGCATGGTTTTCCAGTCGAGCGCCTTCGCGCTGGCGTCGAGCCGGACCTTGAACTCGACGCCGTCGACGTTCCAGCCTTGCTGCTGTTCCATCGTCGGGGCCTCGTTGCCGTCCAGGTAGTCGACGGTGACCACGTCGTGCATGCCCTTGTCGGCGACGCCGTACCACTTGCTGGTCGAGCTGTCGTCGAGACGGGCATCGGCGATCACATCGAAGGTGCCGCGCACACTGTTCGGGACGGTGTTGTTCTTCGTGCCCGCGCCGACCTCGAATTCGCTGTCGCGCACCACGTTGGCAGTACCCTGCAGAGAGATCGGCACCAGCAGCTTGGCCATACGGATGTTCAGCGAGCCGCTGGACTGGCCGATGTCCTTCTGCCGCGCCATCGCGACGCGCATGGCATCGACCGCGACCGTCGACAGCGCCGCCGCATCCAGCACGTTGCCGTGGTCGGCGTGGAACAGCGCCTTGCCGTCGGCCATCGGCGCGTTGCCGGTCAGCACTGCATACGCCAGGTTGCCCACCGTGCGGACCGCAGCGCGACCCATCTTGCGAGGGATCCGCGTGAAGGCGTCCAGGTCGTCATTGATCACCGCCTGGCGCGTGATCTTGAAGATGTCGCCGTACGTAGCAAGCACCCGCGTTTCAGCTCGCTCACCGATGGTGATGTACTTGTACTCGCCACCCTCGGCGACCTGACGCAGCGCCGGGAAGCTGCCGATGTCCACCATCTGCATCGGCTTGAAATCTGGCAGCGTGCCCTTCGAGGTCCACAACTGGAAGGTCTCCTCGGCCTCGTCGTAGCCCTTCAGCATCGCCTTCTGCGCGATGTTCGCAAGCAGCAGCGGGAAGTCGCCCGAGCTGTGCGTGAAAGCCAGCGCGATGAGGCCCATCTTGTCCATGCCTGCGTGCCGCACACCTTGCGCCTGCAGCGAGGCGCGCGCCATCTCGGTCAGGGTATGGCCGCGCCACGGGTTGCTGGTGTCGTCCTTGGCGAGACCGGCGCGGATCTCCAGCGCAGCAGCCATCGCAGCCCTGCGCTTGTCGGTCTCGTCCTCGACGGTGACGACCCAGCCGCCCGCGGCCGGCTCGGTGCCACGCGCCAGCGCATCGAGCAGTCGGGCCTTGGCCTGCACCAGGTTGCAGTCGACATCGGTCAGCACCGCATCGAGCGCAGCGGAAACACCATCGCGATGCATGTGGCGGTGGAACACGGCGCGAATCTCGGTCTGGCGCTGGGCTTCGGCTCGCGCGGCGGCTTTGATGACCTCTTGCTGCGCGGCTTGTGCTGCTTGCGCGGTCGGGTCGGTGGCGGGAACGGTCATCGGGGTCTCCTGAGTCGAAGGGATCGTGGGTTGAGAGGGACGCGCCTGAGCCGCGGCGGCGGGCACCACTGCAGCGGCAGCAGAACGAGCACCAGATCGGGTCCAGGCGAAACGCGTGGCGCTAGCGCTGATCGGCAGTGCGGTCGAGGTCGCGTCTGCGAGCTTCTCGGCGACGGCTTCGGACGCGGTAAACCAGTGGTCCTCGCCGTCGCTGAGCCAAGCCATCACTTCGTCGAGGGGCCGGCCGGTCTTGGCGGCGTAGCTCGCGGCCATCGCCTGCGCCCACTTGTCGAGCATGTCGGCCGCCTGGCGCAGCTCGATGGCGTTGCCCGAGGTGCCAGCCCACGGAGCGTGGATCATCAGCATCGCGTTGTCCGCGATCTCGACGCGGTCGCCGGCCATCGCGATCAGGCTGGCGATCGATGCGGCGATGCCGTCAACGGAAACAGTGACGGTGGCCGGGTGGCGCTTCAGCGCGTTGTAGATCGCGATGCCATCGGCGACCGAACCGCCGAAGCTGTTCAGGCGGACCGACATGGTCACGGCGTCGAGCGCCGCAACGGTCTTAACGAAGTCCTTCGCGGCGATGGACTCGCCGTACCAGGATTCGCCGATGTCGCCGTAGATCCAAATCTCGGCGTGCTGTGTCTCGGTGGCCGCCGACGCGCTTGCGACCGGCTTCCGATGGATGCTGTACCACGGCGTGGAACTCATGCGATGACGATTGCGTTTTGCATGCCGTCATCGTCGAAGTTTCCTCGTCTACTTTGTAGGGGCTGCGGTAGACAATTTGCGTGAGCCCACTCAACGTCGATCGCGGCGCGCGGCCGTGCGCTGTGGATCCCTGGCGCCGCAGATGCGATAGACCATCGCTCGCTTCAGGCCGAACTGCTCGCAGAGCTCGGCAACGTTGCGTCCGTTGAACATCGCGCGGATGCGTTCATTGCGCGCGTTGCGATCCGGGATGGGCACATACACATCGTCCCCTCCGAATCGGTCGCGCATGCCCGCGACGATCTCCTGCGCCATCGCTGTCGCCCATGGATCCTGCACCGCCAGTCGGTCGCGCAGGATGTCGGTCATGTCGAGCACCCACTGGGACGGTGCACTGCTGTGGTGGCTGGCGTTGTGGTGGGCCTGGTTCGATTCTGCGTGGCTTCTATTCATAGGCGGGAACTCCATGCGTCAGTGGCGATTGAGTGGGAAGTGGTGAATGCGGGAGCGATCGGCGGCGGCGGTCGCGGCGCCGGCAGCGCTTGCTGTGCAGACGCCTGCACGGTCGGTTCATCGACACGTTCGGCGGGCTGCGGCGCGGCGAAGAGGTCAGGCTCCAGCCCGGCTTCCAGTCGTGCCCACAGCTTGTCGCTGAGCGTGTGCAGCCCGAGCATCTGCGCGCAGAACAGCGCGTACACCGTGCAGTCGAGCTTCTCGTTGCGCTTGCCCGCCGGCTTCAGCCAGCGGTGCTCCTCGCCGCGACCGGTCTTCACCAGCATCCGGCTCTCGGCGGTGAGCTGGTCGTAGAACTCAGTCGTCAGCTCGCGCGCGAAGTGCACGTAGCCAGGCCCGGGCTGGCTGACCTGCAGACGGCCGTAGAGCAAGTCCTTCGCGGTGTCGGTGCCGACGTGCCACAACCGCACGCCCTTGCGGATCGTCTTGCCGCGCTCGTTCACGTCGACCAGCACGCTGGCGCTCTTGATCGGCCGGCCCATGCGTGTCTCGCCCCTCACTGCGTACAGGTTCTGGTTCGGCCGGTTGCGCACGAAGACGTAGCACTGGTGCGTGAAATGGCCGCCGGTGTCGATCGCGACTGCGTCTGCCGACATCTCGACGCCACACGCGTGCCGGTAGGTTGCCTTGATCGCCGGGTCCAGCTTCAGATCCCACTCGCGTTGGTCGGCCGGGTTGCCGTAGATGACCAGGTCATCCACTACCCACATCTCTTCGCCACGGCCGAAGCCCCACACCACCAACTCCCAGCGGTCGCCCTGCACGTCTACGCCGATCGCAAGCTTCACGGCGCCGCGCGGGACGGTGCGCAGCGGATGGCCGTGCTTGCCGCGCTGCGCGAGCTGGCTGGCGTCGGTCTTCTCCACTTCCTCTTCGTAGGTCTCGCCGCGCGTGGTGTTGACGAAGGTCTTCACGGCACTCAGCTCACCCGCCTCGGCCTTCTTTGCGGCTGCGAGCCAGTCTCGGACGATGCCCACCCAACTCGCCTGCGGGCTGTAGGCGGTCCAGCAGAAGAACGCCACGTGCTTGGGCGGTTGGACCTCTTCATCCGCCGAGTTGCGGAAGCGCAGTTGGATCGGGTCGCTCTCGTCGATCCACAGGCCGGCACGCGCACCGTCGATCGCCTTCCAGCGGCCTTTCCACGCCGCCAGGTACTCGGCCTGGGTGAGGCGCACACCGCAGTGCGGACAGACGTGCACGACCGTCTCCGGATCGTTGTCGACCCACTTCAGGCCATGCCGCGCTTCCTTGCCACCCCAGTCGAGCGTGTGCTCCTCGTCACAATGCGGGCAGCGAATGAAGTACTGGAAGCGCGCGTCGGCCTGCTGCTCGCGGTCCTCGATCAGGCTGAAGCCCTTCAGCTTCGGCGTGCTGCCGGCCACCGACTTCGGGAACGTCGCGCCCTCGATCCGCTTGTCGCCGAGGAAGAACGGATCGCCTTCCTTGTCAACGTCTCGTGCGAAGCCATCGGTCTCGTCGTAGTAGACGCAGTCCACCGTGAGCCGGCGATAGTTGCCGGCCGAGTTCCCCCCGCGAAGGTGAAGCTGACAGCCCAGGAACTGCTTGCGCTTTAGCGTGTTGCTCTTCGACTTGCGATTGAACTTCGGGAAGATCCGACGCATGACCTTCACGTCGCGCAGCATCGGCTCCAGCTCGGTGCCGACGAAGTCATCGCGGTCACCGTCTGTGGGCTGGAACACGACCTGGTTGCGCCGCTTGTGCTCGGCGAAGTAGCCGAGGGCCGCCAGGAAGATCTTGGTGTACCCCGTGCGCGCCGACTTCCGCCAAGTCACATGGCTGATCTCGTCATGACCGATGCAGTCGGCAATGGCGACCTGGTACGGGAAGGCCTCCCAACGGCCCTGTTCGTAGCTGCTCTCCTCGGAGAGGTAGAAGTGCTCGGCCATCCATTGGGACAGCCGCATCGGCATCGGGGCTTCGAGCGGTCGCAGGCCGCGACGCAGTGCCGCGTTGATCTCGTTGCGCTGCTCGGTGCCGAGGTCAGCCAGCGTGATGGGCCGTTCGATGAACATCGGCTCGACTCCGTCGAGCATAGGTGCCTGCTGCGTCAATTGCCATCCTCCTCTTCGTCCTGTTCTTCATCGGCGTCCGCAAGCGTCATCGCGGCGGCACGGTTGCGGGCCTTGGAGACCTCCTCTTCGAGGATGCGCAGCGCCTCGCCGGGCAGCTCGACGCGGCGACGCAGGCGCGGCACGAGGCCCTGCAACAGACTGCCCACGTCGCCGGCCATCTTGGCGAGCACCAGCTCGAGCACCGACACCGGCGCGAGCTCGCGCCGGTTCACGGCGTTGTCCATCGCGATGCGGTCGGCCTGCTCGCGAGCGAGGCGAGCCCGCTCGCGCGCCAGCTCGCCATCGGCGCCGCGGCCCGCAGCCTGTTCACGCAGGTGCTTCGTGTACGCGCGCAGCCAGGTCGCCGCCGGCTGGCCGGCCAGCAAGACACCACGGCTGAGCAGCTCGCTGACGACGGGCTGGCTGACGCCGACCAGGTCGCCGAACTGCTCTTGCGTGATCGGCTGCGAGATGGGTTGATCGAGTGCTTCCATGGATATAACCCCCTTAGGAGCGCCCGGTAACTAGCGAGCGAACGGGGTTCGAATTACCCTTGACCGAGGTCCTCCGGGAGGACCCGTCTAGGGGGGTGGGGGTGGTGTCGATCGAGGTCGAGGTGGTCATGCGCCCTGCCCCTTCGAGCCCAGCCCGAGCTTCGCGAGCTGCTTGTGCATGCGCTGTTCGTAGTGCGACTTGAAGCGCGCATCGATCACACGCTGCGCCGTGCCGACGAAGTCAAAGCGCTTGCCGTATCGGGTGCCATTGACGAACAGCAGCACCGGCTTGACCGCACTGCCTGCGCTGAAGCGATACCGAGCCCACACGCCACGGGGCAGGTGCTGGACCTTGTCGCCGTGTTTCCACGAGCCACGGCCTTGCCGCGACTCGCCGCCATGCGCAACGAAATACTCGACCTTGCTGCGCTTCGCCTTCGAGCGCTTGCTGTTCGTGGCGTTGGCGTCCGAGCCTGCGAGGTTGAAGGCCTGCAGCTGGCTGAGGATCTGCACGATCTGGCCGCGCCCCATGTTGCCGTAAGCATCGAGCTTGGCCGCTGCGCCCGGCACCGCACGCTCATTGCTGCGCATCATCCCGGCGCGCACGAGGATCTCCTCGAAACGCTTCAGCGGCCGGTTGCCACCCTCGATCTGCGGGATCAGGTAGTGCGCCCGCGACGCGCCGTCCTTCAGCCACACCATCGCCTGCAGCTTGGTCTTGGTGGCGAAGCGGGTGTAGAGCGCGCGCAGCGTGAAGGCCGTCGGGTTGTCGAAGCTCGCGCGGATCTCGGCCACCTGGGCATCGCGGATCTCGCGCGCCGTGTCGTTGATGGCCTGCGCCATCACGTTCGGGTGCTCCTGCTGCAGCTCCCCGAAGGCCTTCGCGATCTGCGCCGCATCGAAGCGGATATTCATCGTCAGCATCGTTCCTCCCTGGATCAGTCGAGCCCGCCGCCGCGCTGCGCCTTGATGCTCTTCATCGGCGGCGGACCTTCCCAATCCGTGAAGCGCTGGTAGGCGCCGTCGAAGGTGAAGTTCAGCGTGTCGGTCGGGCCGTTCTTGTGCTTGACCACGTGCAGCTCGGCGTGGAACTTGTTGGCCTCGGTCGGGTTGCGCCGGTGCTCGCGGTGCAGCAAGCCGATCAGGTCGGCCGCACCCTCGATGTCGCCGCTGTCGCGCAGGTCGCTCATGATGGGCGCCCGGTTCTGCTTCTCCGCTTCACGGTTCAGCTGCGACAGCAGCACGATCCACACGCCGAGTTCCTTCGCCGCGCGCTTCAGGCCGTTGGCGATCTTCCCGAGTTCCTGGTTCCGGTTGTCGCCGTCGCCCTCCATCAGCTGGAGGTAGTCGATGATCACGAGGCTCAGCCGCTTGTGCCGGCGCTTTACTTGCTGGATCTTGCGACGCACGTCCATGATGCTGAGCGCCGCCTGGTCGTCCATCGCGATGTGCAGCTTCCCGAGCGCATCGACGCCCTCGGTGACGCCTTCCCACATGCTCTCCGGCGCCCGCTGCGGATTGCGCAGGTCTGCGAGGTTCACGCGGCCAGCGGCGGCCACCTGACGCGCCGTCAGCGAGTTCAGGCTGTCTTCCTGGGTCAGCATGAGCACCTGGTGCTTGCGGCCCACGTTGCGGCTCAGCGTCAGGCATGCGGCCGTCTTCCCCATGCTCGGTCTGGCGCCGATCACCCACAGCTCGCCAGGCCGGCCGCCGCCCGCGGTGCAGTGGTCCAGATCCTTCAGCCCCGTCAGGATGGTGGTCTGCTTGCCTTCGTAGCGTTCGGTCAGGTCGTCGACGAAGCTCACGACCAGTTCGCTGATGTCGCGCGGTTCGTTGCGCTCGGCCACCGCGTTCAGTGCCATCAGCTTCGTGATCATCTGGTCGATGAGCTGGTCGACCGGCTGCGGCTTGCCCTTCGCATCGTGCGCACCGCGCAGGATGTCGTCGGCCATCGTCGAGCCCAGGCGCATCACTTCGCGCTCTCGCCAGTGCTCGACGATCAACTCGGCATGGCGCTGCGCGGCCCTGCTGCTCGCGACGCACTGCTGCAGCTGGTTCAGGTACACCATGCTGTGGTGGCCCTTGTCGTGGACGGTCACCAAGTCGGCCAGCTTGCCGGCAGTCAGAAGCTCGCTGATCGTCTCGTAGATCGCACGGTGGTCGGTCTGGTAGAAGTGCTCCGGCTTCAGGATCGTGCCCACGGCCTCGAAGGCCTGGTTGTCGATCAGCAGGGAGCCCAGCACGCTGTGCTCGGCCTCCTCGCTGTGGGGTGCGCTCATCGCTTCGGGTCGGCGGCTCATGCGGCGGCTCCAAGTTCTCGTTGCATCACGGCCTGCGCCTGCAGGCCTTGGGTGGTCAGTCGGGCGGCCTCGCCCGGGGTCAGGAACCACAGGCGGTACCAGTTGTCGCGGACGCTGTTGCGGAAGGTCTGGCGCCAGTCGCGTTGCCGCTTGCCCTGGGCAGTCCGGCGTGCCTTGAATTCGCGCCAGTGCAGCAGCAAGATGTCGCGGTCGATGGCGACGGTGTCGCAGTAGGCGAACACCGGATCGTCCTCAGGGATGGGCTTCTCCCCGGCGGCCTTGCAGACGGCGAGGAAGGTGGCGAGGCTCACCAGCGGCTTGTGCTTCGAAGCGTGCTCGTCGTCGGCGATGTCGTCACCGTCCTCGTCGTTGCCGTGGGCGTTTCCGACATCGTGGTGCCAGAGGTCCTCAGCCCCTTTTGGGGGTTGGGGGTGTATTTCTTGTATTGGTTCTATTACGGTTAGGGGGCACGTCGTGCCGGGGTGACCGGCATCTGGTGCCGGTTGGGCGGCACGTCGTGCCGGGTAGGCGGCATCTGATGCCGGGGGCATCTCGTGCCGGGGGGCACGTGGTGCCGGGGTGGTCAGGTGAGCCGGGGGGCATTTGCGGCCGGGGGCATCTGGTGCCGGGGTGTGTCGAGCGCCCTGCCGTTCGCCGCCGAAGCCACGCGGGATCACGGTGTAACGGTTCGCCTTCATGGCGCCGATCTCCACCTTCACCAACCCCGCGGACTCCAGCCAGCGAATGGCATTGCGCACTGCGCGCTCACCGAAGCACGTGCGCACCGTGATCGTGTCGATGCTCGGCCAGCACACGCCCTGGTCGTTCGCCTGGTCAGCGAGGCTGATCAGGACGGCCTTGGGCGTCGGGGGCATCGGAAGCGGCCAGCATGCGGCCATCACGAGGGTGCTCATGCGGCAACACCCTTCCCTTGCGGCCACCTGGGTCGCAATACATCTTGTCGTTCGGTCATGTCGGGATGCTGGTCAGGAACGCAGCCGGGCTTGCCGGCACTCGCGCTGGGCGTGGTCGGTACGGCAGTCGTCGTCGCAATAGGCCTCGCCCGGGGCGCAGCGCTCCTCGCAGTTGCGGCAGATGCCCAGCGGCAGGTACGTGAGGCGCGACGTGCGCTGACGATGTTTCGCCAGCGCCGCGAAGATGAACTCGGACTCGCGGACCGTCGCGAGGTCGCCCTCGCTCAGGCGCTCGAGCGTGTCGCGGGCCAGCACGTCGACAGCGAGGCCGGGTGTGGAGGTGGTCTGCGTGTGCATCAGCGTGCCTCCCGCATCGATTGCGGCTTGGCCGCTTCGTTGCGCACGCGCAGCGCGACGAGCACGGCCTGCACCGCAGACATCAGCTCGGAGGCTTCGCCCTCAACGCGGCGCAGCTCGTTGTCGGTGACGGCGCCGTCCGCCGTCACCTCGCTGATCTGGCCGATGACCTCGGCGAACTCACGCGCCATGCGGGTCACGCCCTTGAAGGTGTCGTCGTCGATGCCGTCGGCGCAGGCCGGCAGCGGCAGCACCATGCAGTGACTGGCGAGCGCGAAGGCATTCAGGATGCCTCGGTCCTTCGTCAGCAGCGTGAGCTTGAGCGCGTCGGCCAGGCCGATCTTGGCGGTCGGGTAGTTGGGGTCGACCTCATGGCTGAGCGTCGAGGCGCTCTTGCCGAGCAGAGGTGCGAGCGCGGTCGCGCCGCCGGGGTAGTCGTGTACGAGGTTGAAGGCGGCAGTCTGGACGTTCATGGCATGGGTCCGTAGGGGTTGCTATGGATGTGCCCTGCCCTGTTTCCGATACTGCGCACCAGTGAGCGCAGGTGGGACAAGGAACCCGATCGCGCTGTGGAGCAGCGACGATCGGAGGCAGAGGCATGGAGGGAGAAATGCGGTGGGGCAGCGTGTTCGCGGAGGTGAGCGTCGAGTTCGTCGACATCCCCTCGCCTATCGGGCCGCTGGGGGCGCTGGAGGTGACGCTTCAGGCGCCAGGAGGACAGGCCCCTGCCACGTTGTGCCTCGGCGTACCGGCGGCACGGCATCTGTGGGCAGCGCTGGACGACGCGCTACGGGAGCGGTTGGCGGAACAGGCCGCATCACGTCAGACGGCATCGCTGCCTCCTGGCGTTTGACCAGGCAAGTCGGAAAGGCAGCCGGCGAGCATTTCGGCTGGAAGGTGCTTCCTTGCCAGTGCCGCGAGAACACGATCGGCGATGCGATCGGAAAGCTTGTCGGGCCACTGGGCTACGGCTGAGGTGGAAACGCGAACCGCCTGGGCAACCGCCGTCGGTGTTCCACCGAGCATGAAAATCGCGTGAGACTTGAGCATGCGCACACGTTAGCACGCTAACAGTTATTCGGCAAGCACGCTAACTCGTTTAGCTGGCTAAATCTATACATGAAATCGCTGAAGAACCGCCTTGCCGAAGTGATGGCTGCAATGAAGTGGCAGCACCTTGATCTGGTGAAGATCTCGGGGCAAAGCTCTTCCGTGGTCTCTCAGTGGCTTGGCAACGGCTCGAAGGAAATCAAGACCATCGGGAAGATGGAGGCCGCGGAGCGCATCGAGCAAGCCTCTGGTTTTTCCGCCCTTTGGGTCGCGAAGGGGCTCGGACCCAAACATGTCAGCGGGCCAACTCCGTCACACTTTTCAGGTAGCCCTACAACTGGGGTAGCTCACCGAGTGAGCTTGTCAGATGTCATGCTCCCTCCTCTAAGAATTTCATGGGGAGAGTTGATGTCGGTGGACTTGCCGCAGTGTTTTCAAGTTGAAGTACCGGACGACGCCGTCGCTCCGCTCGTTCCAGCAGGCTCCACCGTCACGTTCGATCGATCCATCACAGAACCTCGACCAGGTGACGGAGTCCTGGTGCGCGATGCATCCGGTGGGTACTACTTTCGCCGCTATCGCGCGGGACGTCCTGGTCAGTGGGAGGCGTACTCATCGAACGATGCGTACCGCCTGCTCGACTCGGAGCGCGACGGCCTCGAACTCATCGGCGTATTCATCGGGTCGTCGCACCGGCTCGGATGACGGCAAGGTGCGGTGCGCCGCTCTTAGCTGGCTTACTGATTGATTAGCATGCTTGCATTTATCTGTTAGCACGCTTACATTGCACTCCGTCGCGCCATTCGGCGCAGAACGGAGGCCATGTGATCCAACCCACCCGCAGCTACCGCTGCAGCTACCACCCCGCCGACCGCGCCGGCTTCGCAACCATCAGCGAGACCGGCGTCCTTCCCTTCGTCCAGCTTCGCGCCCCGGACGCCGAGGAAGCCCAGCGCTTGGCGCACCACCTCACTGGCTGTGCCATCAGTGAAGTGCAGCGCCTCGAGCAACCTTCGTCGAGGTGCGCATGAGCGCCGTCGTTCACGAGTTCCCGACCGCAGCCCTGCAAGGGGTGTCGATCAAGCTCGTTGTCAACTCCGGCTACTGGCCGCAGATCAACATCGGCGAGCGCGAACAAGGGAATCCGATCCGCTTCCAGATCTCCGCCCCGCACCAAGACTACTTGCTCTTGTCGCATGGGCAGCTCTCGGCGTTGGTATCTGCAGCGAGTGCGTGGCTCGAACTGTTCGCGCCTCATCCTTCCGCAGGTGACGCAGCATGAACCGCCACTACCTCGCCCGCTACACGCTGAGCGACGGCACCCGCGGTGCGCTGCACGTCGTCTCCGTGCATAGCTTCGATGTCATCGACATGCTGGTGCGCAGCTTCTCCACCCTTCGCAGCTGCAGCGCGAGGTGCCTGTGATCGCCGCCGCCTTGCTCACTGTAGCGCCGAGCCACTGGGACGCCGCGAACTACCGCGCATGCGAACTGTGCGATCACCGCATGCACGACGACGGCGACTTGGTGTGCAGCTGCCCGGCCGCGGTCGCGCCCGATCGTTGGCGCCCCGTCACCGTCATGCGAGCGTCGCTTGGCGGCTGCGGCCCTGATGCCCGATTCATGCGCATCAACTTCGACAGCCTGCACGCCTGACGGCGCGCCGCCGCCCTTCCCCGCCCTTCCCCGCCTTTGCTCCCGCCCGCCTGCGCCATCGCAGGCGGCGAGCTTCAACACGCCTGCACAGGACGACAAATGACCTGGATCACAACCTCCACCGGCGATGAGGTATCGCTACAGCAGCCACGGCTTGCCAGCATCACCCTCGCGACCATCGCGCACCACCTTGCGCAGATCAACCGCTTCACCGGTGCCACCTACCGCCCGTACAGCGTCGCCGAGCACTCGCTGCTGGTCTGCGAGATCGCCGAGCGCGAGTTCGGCCTGCCATCGCACGGTCTGCTCGCCGCGCTGATGCACGACGCTCACGAGGCCTTCACCAACGATCTCAGCACGCCGATCAAGGCCGAGATTGGCGCACCCTGGGCAACCTTCGAGCACCGCTTCGAGCGCGTGATCCGCAGCGCCTTCGCCATCCACGTCGCTTCAACCGCGCACGCCGCCGACATCAAGCGCGCCGACCTGATCGCCTTGGCAACCGAGCGCGCCCAGCTGCTGCCCAGCGGCGGCACGCCCTGGGAAGTCCTGCACGGCGTACCGACGGCGCCCTGGGTGGACCTGATGTCCCGCAAGCGCTGCACGGCGCGCTKGAGCGACTGGCGCAACGCCTTCAGCGAGCGCGCCGACGCCCTCGACTTTCAACGCCAAGAACACGCCCTCCAGCTCGGACGCTGATCACTGACGAGGAACAACATGGAAACCATCACTAGCATTCCCCGCATCCGCCTCCGCGAGAGCCGCTTCAACCCACGCAGAACCTTCTCTGGCCTCGACGAGCTGGCCACCAACATCGTGACCGAAGGCCGCATCCACGAGCCGCTGCTGGTCCGCCCCGTCCTGATCGACGGGAGTGATGAGATCGACTACTACGAGATCGTCTTCGGTCATCGACGCTTCCGCGCGGCGGGCCTCGCCTACATGGATGACGTGCCCTGCATGGTTCGCACGATGACCGATGCCGAAGCGCGCAGCGCGCAGATCGCCGAGAACTTGCAGCGCGAAGACGTGCACCCGATCGAGGAGGCCGAAGGCTTCCAGGCCATGATCGATGGCGACAACCTGACGGCCGACGACCTGGCAGCGAAGTTCGGGAAGAGCCGCAGCTACGTGTATGGCCGGCTGAAGCTGCTGGAGGCCTGCCCTGCCGTCCGCAAAGCCTGCCTGGTCGGAGAGGTCGGCAGTGAGGTCGCGCTGCTCATCGCGCGGCTGCGCACGCCGGCTTTCCAGGAGAAGGCGCTCAACTACATCAGCAAGGAATACCACGCGAAGGTGGACGATGGCGGCAAGCGCAGCTACCGCATCATCCGTGACCTGCTCAGCGAGAAGTTCTCGCTCGACCTGAAGGACGCGATCTTCGACATCGAGGACGAAATGCTGGTGCCCGCCGCCGGGCACTGCGTGCGCTGCCCGAAGCGCACTGGCAATGCACCGGAGTTCGACGACATCAATGCGCCGGCCGACCGGAAGGACAAGTACGGACGCTACCTCGATCGCGCGCCGGTGCACGGTCCAGACGTCTGTACGGATCCCGATTGCTTCGCCGAGAAGAAGAAGGCGCACCTGAAGCGCGAGGCGGCGAAGCTGCAGGAAGCCGGCAAGGTCGTCGTGCAGGGATCCAAAGCTCGCCAGGCGATCGACGCGTGCGGCAACATCAAGGGCGGCTTCATCAAGCTCGCCGACGTACGCGACGCTTTGAAGAAGGTGGCGAAGGACGCGAAGCCGACCGTCGTCACGATCCAGGATCCGCGCAACGGCAAGACGCACCAGGTCGTGAAGATCGATGAGGTGAAGGCCGCTGGCGTGAAGGTCAAAGAGCCGTCGTCCTCGCGCTCGCATGTCGAGAGCGAGGCGGATCGCAACAAGCGCGAGGCGGCGCACGCCAAGCGGATGGCCGAGGTACAGGCCGAACTCGACGCCCGCATGTCATTGCTCACGCGCGTACGCACCGCTGCGGCCGTCGCACCGCGAAGCGCTTTCGACCTGCAGATGGTTGCTCAGGTGGCGTACTCGGGCGTGGCATGGGAGGACAGAGGCATGCTGGCGGACCTGCACCGGGTTGAGCGGAACGCCATGCAGGCGCACATTGCGACCCTGCCTCTCGACGAACTGACGCTGTTCATCCTCGACTGCGCGCTGATCCAGAACGTGCGCGTCCCCGCCTATGCGCTCGATCGCAAACCGGAGCAGTTGCTTGCCGCCGCGACGCACTACGGTGTCGCGTTGACCCCTGAGCGCGCGCCAGGCGCAGCTCTTCGCCGTCGGCCGAAGTCCACGCCCAAAAGCCCTGGCCAACGAGCGGCGACAGCTCATGTCGCAGATGCCGTGAAAGCGTCAGCGCAGGAGCAGTCTAGTCAATCAAATTTGACTAGTTCCAGTTCGAGCGAGATGCCCCGTTCTGAGTCGGATCTGGCCGCGCCCATCCGTTCCCACGACGAGGTGGTCGCGTAAATGGCGCCCTGGCTTGACGACGACGAGGTTGCGCAGCTGTGCAGACCACTTCAAACGGCGGCCGCGCGGGTCCGCTTCCTCAGGCGCGCCGGACTGCACGTCGCCACGAAGCCAAACGGCCATCCGGTCATCATGCGCTCCGAGCTTGAGCGCGTATTTGGCGCTGCTCGCTTGGCTCCGTCAGGCCAAGCTCGTTCTGCTGCATCCGAACCCAACGTCACAGGGCTGCAAGACTGGGCGGCAAAACGAAGGAGACCTCTCAATGGGGCGCAGGCGCAAGGACGGTGACCCACTCGGCCTGGCGGGCACACGATTGGCTGTTCGCCGCGGCAAGTTTTGGTATCGGCATCGCAACGGGCGATGGGAAAACATGGGCACCGACCTGGCCGCCGCGAAGAAGGCCGCAGCAATGCACAACGATCCTGGACAGGCGTATGGCACCGTGCAATGGTGGTTCGGTGAGTTCCTCACGGACTGCAAGCTTCGCGTGTCGGCAGGCACGCTGAGCCAGCGCACGCTTGACGACTATGCAGGGTATGCGGACTACGGCGGCCCGCTGCTCGCGTACTTCGGCCGCATGTTCCCGGATCAAATCAAGCCGTCGCACGTGCAGAGCTACCTTGAGGACAATGCTGCGCTGGGCCGGCCGACACCAGCCAATCGAGAGCGCGCGTGTCTGTCGTCCATGCTTAGCTGGCTAATCCGCACCGGCCGCGCCGCCGACGGCTTCACTGTCAACCCATGCATGCGCGCCAGCGGCGTTCGTCGCAACCCAGAGTCGCGCCGCGAGCGCTACGTAACCGATGCCGAGTACAGAGCTGTCTACGACGATGCTGGAAGCGCCGTCAGGCTTGCGATGGAACTTGTCTACAGGACTCTGCAGCGGCCAGAGGTCGATGTACTGGCCTGGACACCAGCGAACATCCGTAACAAGGATGGCGGTCGAGTTCTCAGCTTCGTTCAAAGCAAGACGGGCCGCAGGATTGATATCGCCCTCGTTGGGGTTCTCGACAGGCTGGTCAGCGAAGCAATGGGCCAAGTGCCTGTGCTACACCAACCAATCGTCCACACGCGTGACGGCAAGGCCTACACGTATACCGGGCTTGGCGCCATGCTTAGGCGCACGATCGAGCGAGTGAAAGCAGCCCACAAGGCCGCCAAAGGGCCCCTGGCGGACATGCCGAGTTTTGGCCTGCGCGACCTTAAGGGCAAGGGTGCGACGGACATGTACTTGGCCGGTCAGCAGATTGAGCGCATCCAGATGCTTTGCGGCCACGCCGACAAGTCGACGACCGAGGTGTATATCAAACAGCGGTGGCGCCAAACTGCGCAGCCAAACCTTCGTGAGATTTCATAATGCGCTCTTCATTTGCGGACCACCATGACCCGCAACTGCAGGCTCTCCAATCCTCTCTCTCGCGCCGTTCACTAAGTACGTGCGAATCTCTTGCGCAAATTTCGCGAGAGAGCGAAGAGTACCATTGCGCGCGAGCCGATATGCAAATGACTCGTGAGTCAATCCCTTTACCGAGAAATGGTGTGCTATATAGTTGTGAACTAGTGCAAGGAGAAACTTTCCGCTTATATTTTCGTCCGCGAAGACACCCGGATCGAATCCACCTTTTATCCAATCGTTCATATCATCTGTTGAAGCGAACATCTTCCTTTCGATTGCAATGCGACAGACCTTTTCTTCATAGTCTGAAATCTTCTCCTCCAGTATCTTCCAACGACAATTCGCTCCGGCAAACTCCTCTACTGCGCACTTGCAATTTCTTATCCCGAGACCATGTCGTTGCACTAAATAAAAAAGATAAAATAGCCTTGCTAGATTGCCCAAAGAATCCGAGAAAAATTTTTTGAACTGAAGCTGGGCCTCCACCTCCTCCGGCTTTAACTTGGGATAGCTCTCAATAACAATATCTATGACCGCAGACTCTTCAATCAGATAATTCTCTATGCAATACCTATCGAGATAGAAGACGTTATCAAAAAATACCATTTGGCCCAGCAAGTCATCGAAGTCCTTGTCTAGGATGTATATTGACCTCTTTCCAGACGGCGCGTTTACTGGATCACCCGCGTGGTCGAGGACTTGCTTTTTCCCGCCGAGCGGGAATATCTTCGATATTCTCGAATCAGGCAGCATTTTTCGTATTACCGTCAAGTACAAATTCTCTTGGTCCTCATCCTCAACATAGAAGTTGACGTCGTTGAACTCTGCATACATCACATCTAAGGCGGCGAGGCCCTCCACGCTTCGGGTGGGTACATCGATGTTCATCGTACACTCCCACCAGAAGTCAACGAGATAGTTGCTCCTTTATGTTTACCAACGATCTCCGGAGAATGCGTAGCAAGCAATAGCTGCGTGTCGTTTGGTCTAAGACGCACAAAGGCATCCATGAATTCGTATTGCCACTTCGGATGCAGCGATAGCTCGGGCTCGTCAACTATAAATACGCTGTCTTTTCGCACCCCAAACGCGAGCAGCGCAAATAATATCAATATCTGCTTCTCACCTGACGATAGATAACTTAGGTCTCGATTTCCGCTTGGCACAACTTCAGAGGGCCCACCAATGAAGCGAAACATCAGCTTGCCATTCCCCGGTTCAATCAAAATCTCCTTGCCACTATCTACAAGAAATCCGTTCACCACACTGAGGAACTCTTTAAGAGCGTTGTATGACTCCGCGATCTTCAATTCATACTCGTTAAATGCTTTAGCAAGCTTGTCGATTTGAGTATATTGAGTGAAGGCGACATCAAAGAGATATTCCGATTCATTATTTCTCTGACTTGCAAGCTCGACCAAATCTTTTGTTCCACGAAAGAACCTATGGACTTGCGGAGTTACATTCTCATTCTTGATCGCAGAGGATAAATAATTTATAACCTTTCTCTCTAATTGAGAAACCTCTGCTGCATTCATTCTTCTAGTATGCTTTGCGCTCGCTCTGGCCTCATGCGACCATGGATTTACAAGCGCCGCCATAACTATTTTAGCTTTGAGTTCCTCGTCATGTTCTTTTGCTTTTGCTCTATAGACGAAGTGACTCTGCACAACCAGCTCCATCACCTTATCGAGTGCTGATCGACCTGTTCTACGGGAACGCGAAATCTCGACATACTCATCATCGTCCGATTCGATCCGTAACGTACGATCAAGAGATATAACCACCGGGCGCGGAAGTTGACGTACAAAAGTCCATGTCCGCTTCTCATTCGGATCAGGAGTTAAGTGCCTATAGCGTTCACGGGCTCTTTCAAGGTAATCGCCCTCCATCATTCCGTCAATATGATGAAGACGCACATTGATAGGATCCGCCGCAGGCGAAAGTCCAATTGCGTATAGGTTCAAATTGCCTTCGCTCTTTAGCGCCTCAATAGTAAACTCTTCTTGATGATGCAAAACAGTTAGTGCAAGTCGCTTGTACTGCGCGATGACAAGGTTCTCAAATGATAGAGACAACAACCAATCTATAACGTTCAGAACGCTGGTCTTCCCACTCCCATTTATTCCAACCAAGAGATTTATCTCATCTTTGAAAGAGACGTGCTTATTGAGAGTTCCGTAGAGCCCGTCGATTTCGAGCTTCAATAGTTTCACAAAACCTCCTTGAACAAACAGATGAGATTGCCGCAATGAAATCGTCCATGACGATCAATGCGGATGACCCGCAGAAGCAGATTCACTGACACTGGACAGGATTTCTGAACTCCCCTGAACGGGAAGGCGCACGAGTGTCCCTTGCGGATGAGGGCCATCACGACCGAATGACGTGTCCGGCTCATCTCGATGGGAGACTTGGTCGAGAGGTGTGCACATCAGCATACACGGTCAAGGTCGGGGCGCCCGCGCACGGTTGACCGTCTTTGAAGATGTCGGGCCGTTTCGTGGGAAGAGTGTGTGCATGGCTTCCGTTGCGTTGTTCGGCGGCTGAAATGCAGTGAAGCCTAGCCGAGCGCCGCACTGGCCGCATCCTCATCTGCACCTACGCTTCCGATCGAGACCCGACCCTGGGGAGCACTGAGCGCCGTCGCATATACAGTGGTTGCCATTGCATACCTACCCGTCGTCGATGGTGTCACGGAGAGACGCCAATGAGACACCGGCGGGCCCGTGTCCCAATGCCGGTAAGGGCGCGCGCAGGATTGGATGACCCGTCTGTTAATCCGTAGGTCCCTGGTTCGAGCCCAGGTCGAGGAGCCAGATTTGACGGGGCCCGCAGCGATGCGGGCCCTTTGTCGTTGGGCCGGATATTCGCCACGAATTCACCGCCAGCGACTATCCAGTAGTCCGACCAGTCGTCCCTCCGCAAAGCCACCGGCCATTGCCGCGCTTCGGGTCGGCACACACGGCTTCGCATGCAGCGACGCGGTCCTGCGGGAACGTGGCAAAAACTGGGCGCCTGTCCATCCAGATTGGCGAACCCATCATGATCCGCAACCCGAGCAGCACCAGCCGAACCGGAGGCGCCAAGCGCCATGCACACGAACGCCGCGACAGCAGCGGCAGCGAAGGCGGATCGCCGCCGCGCACCTCGCGGCAGCGCGCCACCACCGACCTGAGCACCCTCGGGCGCCCGCCGCGTATGCCGGTGACCGTCGCCTACCGCGATTCGGGCCACGGCACCGGCGCGTTCTGGGACCACTACACGATGCAGCAGACCACCGGACGCGAGAGCATTGCCTCGCATCCGGACGGCATGGAACCGACCATCAGCTCCACCGATCCGACGAAGCCGAAGAACAACTACAGCGGGGGCCTGCCGAGGCAGCACACCACCACCACCGGCGAAGGCAGGGGCCTGCTGGTGATCGCCGGCGGCAACTACGGCCTGGAGAGCGAGATGCCGCGCCATGCGGGCCATACCCCGAAGGGCAGCGCTGCAGAACGCCATCAGCAACGCCGCGAGCATGAGGAAGCACTCCTGAAGCAGGCGCAGCTGACCGGACGGCCGGTGGCCGGCCTGTGCGGCGGCTCCTGGAGTGTCTTGGAGAGTTACGGCGGCACCACGCAGCAGGTGAAATCCAACACGCACCAGGCGCGCTCCATGCCCTTCATCAAGAAGAATGGCGACATCAGCAACAACTTCGAACCCCACGGCGTCGACCTGGAACCCGGCACGATGCTGCACAGCCAGTCGGCCTGGCAGCGCCAGGATCCTATGGACGTCGAGGGTGGCCCGCCGCCGCGCCCGCACTGGGAGAACAACCGGAAGAAGGACAAGATCCGCTACGACGTGAACAGCGTGCACTGGGCCGCCGCGCGCGAGGACGAAGGAGGCCTGGTGCCCCGCGATCCGCAGGACGAGGCCCTCGCCGCGAGGCTGGGGACGCTGCAGGTCTCGGCGCGCGACACGACGCACCGGAGTCCGTTCATGGATGCGCCGCGCGGTGCCCCGCTGTACGCGGCCGAAGCCTTCGAATCGCGCTCCGGCCCGCCGGTCATGGGCATGCAATGGCATCCCGAGGCCTATTCGAGCGGCCACGCCGACAAACCCGCCGCGGCGATGAGCCAGAACGCACTCAACTACATGGCGAAGGCCGGCGATGCCTACGAGGCGCGCCAAGCCAACACCGACCGGTTCCGGCGCGACATGCAGTCCAGCCGGGCCCACCAGCCCTCCGGCATCGGCGCGGGACCCGCACCGACGGAATTCTCGATCCCGCCGCAAGGGCGCCGCCGGCGCGCCGCGATGGGCGAACCCGTGCCGTCGCACGCGCGCGGCCCGCAGGCGGACGGCTGGGGAGGCGTGCCGCGTGGGTCGAGGCCCACCGTCCCGGACGAGACGTACCGGCCGTACCCGCCCTACGCGCCCTACGAGCGCGGGTGACGCGCAGGATGTGGGTCCGCAGCGTGATGCGCGCTGCGGGCGTTTCCGTTTCTGGGACCGAATGATCGACTTGGCGATACTGCAGCCCCCAGCCCAGGAGCCCGTGCCATGCATTCCTCCATCACCCGCCGCAGCGCGGCCCTGTCCTGTGCACTCGCACCCGTCGCTGCCGTGATGGCTCTGGCAGCCTTCACGGCCTGCAGCACGGGGCCCGGTCCGGTGCCCTTGCTGCCGGCCGGTGCGGCCGCGGCGCTGGCGCCGCGTGGCCGGCTGCGCGCGTGCATCAACCTCGGCAACCCGATCCTCGCCAACCGTGATGCCGCCGGCGTCGTCAGCGGCGTGTCGGTCGACTTGGCGACGCTGCTGGCGCAGCGCCTGGGCGTGCCGCTGGAACTGGTGGTGGTCGAGGCCGCGCTGCAATCGGTCGACACCGTGAAGGCCGACCAGGCCGACATCGGCTTCTTCGCGATCGACCCGCGGCGCAGCGACGGCATCGGCTTCAGTGCACCGTATGTGCTGATCGAAGGCGCCTACCTCGTGCGCAACGATTCGCCGCTGACCGACAACGCGCAGGTCGACCGCACCGGCACCCGCGTGATGGTCGGCCGCGGCAGTGCCTACGACCTGTACCTGTCGCGCGAGCTGAAGGCCGCGCAGCTGATGCGCACGCCGACCTCGCAGGCCGTGGTCGAGCGCTTCCTCGCCGAAGGCGCCGACGTGGCCGCCGGCGTGCGTCAGCAGCTCGAAGCCGATGCCGCGCGGCTGCCCGGCCTGCGCCTGCTGCCGGGGCGCTTCATGGTGATCGAGCAGGCAATGGGCTTGCCGCTGACGCGCGGTACCGCGGCTACGGCGCTGCTCGCGGGCTTCGTCGAGCAGGCCAAGGCCAGCGGCTATGTCGCGCAGTCGCTGACGCGGCACGGCATCCGCGGCGCCATCGTCGCGCCGGCGTCACGCTGAGGGCCCTTTTGCCTCGACCCGCACCCCATGCAGATCGCGCACGCTGCGGTGGCTGCTGCCCACGTGCAGGCCGGCACGGTCCAGCAACACCGCCTGCAGCCCGGCCGCGAGCGCGCCTTCATAGTCGAGCGTCAGCGAATCGCCGACCATCAGGCACTCGCCGGGATCGATGCCGAGGTGAGCGCAGACGCGCAAGTACGCCTGCGGATGCGGCTTGCTGACCCCCGCCTCCTCGCCGATCGCCACATGGTCCACCGCCTCCCCGAGCCCGGTCGCGACCAGCTTGCGGCGCTGCCCGTCGGCCGGACCATTGGTCAGGATCGCCAGCCGCAGGCCCTCGCCGCGCAGGCGCGCTAGCGTCGGCCACGCATCGTCGTACAGCTTCGGGCTGTCGTTCACGCAGTCCATGAACACGCGGTTCAGCTGCGCCACCAGCCCCTCCCTCGGCATCAGCCCGAGCCGGTCGAACGGGTCGGCGAAGCGCCGCATCCGGTACTCCTGGCGCGTCAGCCGGCCCTGCTCGAATTGCACGAACAGCGGCCGGTCGACCTCGACGCAGGCCTGCAGGAACGGCGCCACCGCAATGCCCTCATCAGCCAGCACCTCGGCGATCAGGTCGTGCGCCACCAGCCGCGTCGACGCGAAGTCGATCAGCGTGTCGTCCAGGTCGAAGATCACCAGCTTCGTCATCACGCTCCTTGCTCAGTCGTCCCACACCGGCCGCAGGCCGATCGTGGTCGTGCCCAGCCGGCCCCACTTGCCGCGGCTCGCCTGGATCCGCAGGTGGCCCGCATCCTTGCTCCAGGCCCCACCCTTCACGGTGCGCTCCATCGCCAGCTCGGCATCGTGATCATGCAGGTCCTGGCACCACTCGCCCAGGTTGCCGGCCAGGTCGAACAGCCCGAGCTCCGACGGCGGGAAACTGCCGACCACGCTGGTGCCGCCGAAATGTTCGTCGAAATTCGCAAGCACCGGCGTCGGCGGCGCATCGCCCCACGGGTACAGCCGGGACGGGTCGTTGTTCGACGCCAGCGCCTCCCACTCCTGCGCCCACGGCAGGCGGGCGCCCAGGTGCGCGCACACCATACCGGCCGCCGCCCAGTTCAGCCCCCAGACCGGATGCTCGGCCAGCGCGGCCCGGCAATGCCAGCCGCCGCCGGCCGGGTCGAACGCCAGCGGGTTGCGCGGATTGCAGACATTGACGAAGCGGTAGCCCCCGCCGGTCTCGGGCGGCATCTGCATCTCGTTGAGGATCTCGGCGGCCACGCGGCAGGTCAGCAGCGTCCGCGCAACGCGCAGGCGCCGGCCTGCAAGCGCACCGGACGCCACCCTGAAGCCGATCGCGTCATGGAGGTACTGCTCGATCATCGGTTCAGGCCACAGGCAGCGTGATGCGAACCGCGGATTGCACCTCGTCGATCAGTGCCAGCTGCGCCTCGCTCAGGTGATCGCGCCAGCCGTTCTCCACGTCGTCCAGCGAGCGGTACGACGAGAACAGCCCGCCGCGCGTCTCGGCCTGCCGCAGCTGGATGAACGCTGTGGCATCGCCCGCCGCCTCGGCACCGAGAAACGCCACCAGCCCGGCCACCACCCGCGCCGGCTCGCGCGAGATGTCGGCCAGCTCGAGGCTCACATGCGTGAAGTGGTGCAGGCAGCGCCGTGCCAGCTCGTAGCGCAGCGCGACGCTCATCGCCACCACCTCGGTCGTGCGCAGCGCCGCATCGCTGCGCGGCACGCGGCTCTCATAGTTCGGAAACTCGCGCATGAACGCGCCGCTGACGAGCTCGGAGTAGCTCCACAGCGTCGTCAGCTTGCTGCGCAGCACCGACGAGACGATGGCGCGCGGATCGCGCCGCAGGAAGATCACCCGCAGCTCGGGCAGGAAAGCCTTCAGCCAGCCGAGCTTGCCGAACAGGCAGGTGTCCTTGAAGCCGATCACGCGGCCGCGCCGCGATTGCGCCAGGTAGGCCTTCAGCTCCAGCAGGAAGGTGCGCACCGTTTCGTCGCCTCGCAGGCTCGGGTGCAGCAGCTCCGGATCGTGGTCGTCGGCCCCCCACGGCACCAGGTCGTGCTCGCGGAAGAACCGCGTGTGCATCGACAGCGGCTCGTTCAGGCATTCGATGCCTGCACAGGATTGAAGGACATCGTTCAGGAAGTTCGAGCCTGAACGGTGGTGCGCCATCACGAGGAACGGTGGGCGACGTTCGTAATGCAGTGCCGCCATGCGCGCAATCGACTCCCTATTGCAAGTATTGTTCTTCAATCGTACGCTTGGCTCGAACCGCACTGCAATAGTCAGTGTGAGGGGGGCTGATGAACTCGTCAGAAGTTGCAGCGCCGGCCAAGACGCCATGGACGGGAGTTGGTCGCTGGCCGTTGCTGATCGCCGCGGTGGCGCTCGCCGTGGGTGTCGCGACGCTGGCCATGACATGGCGTTACCGTACAGCGCATCCGCAGCCCCCGGCCGCGATGGCGGTGCGGCTGGCGCTCTCGACCACGCCGCATGCCGCGCTGCTGATGCTGGCCGCCGAGAAAGACTTCCTGCGCGACGAAGGCCTCGACGTCACCATCGTCCCGGTCAGCCATGGCAAGACCGCGCTCGACCTGCTGGCGCGTGGCGAGGTCGACCTGGCCACGGCCGCCGAAGTGCCCTTCGTCACCGCGGTGCTCGACCGCCAGCCGCTCAGCATCCTCGCGAGCATGCTCAGCGTCTCGGACGAGATGGCGATCGTGGCGCGGCGCGACCGCGGCATCGCGGTGCCGGCCGACCTGCTCGGCAAGCGCATCGGCGTGCCGCGCGGCACCAGCGCCGAGTATTTCCTGTGGGCCCTGCTGATCCGCCACCGGCTCGCGCGCGACGGCGTGACGCTGGTCGACCTGCCGCCCGGCCGGCTGGCCGACGAACTGGCGCGCGGCCGCATCGACGCGGCCTCGACCTGGCAGCCGGTGCGCCAGGATGCCGAATCGGCGCTCGGCGCGCAGGGCATCTCGTTCACCGCACCGGCCGCCTACACCGTGAGCCACGTCGTGGTCGGCCGCACCGACTACCTGCACGGGCATGCCGAAATGTCGCGCCGCTTCGTGCGCGCGCTGCTGAAGGCCGAGCGCTTCAACCGGCTGCATGCCGACGAATCGCTGGGCATCGTCGCGCGCCGGCTCAAGGTCGATGCGGATGCCCTGCGTCCGAGCTGGAAGTCGCTCGCCTTCCGCGTGAACCTGCTGCAGTCGCAGCTCGTCACGATGGAAGACGAGGCCGACTGGGCCGTCGCGGGCCGCCCGGCCGCCTCGGCGCCGACCCCCAATTTCCTTCCCCACCTCTACCTCGACGCGCTGCTCGACGAGCGACCCGACCGCGTCACCGTGGCGCACTAGGGACAAGGCCTGTCAACACGATGACCGACACCGAATGAAGATCAGTGCCAAGGGCTGGCTCGCCACCACCACGGGCCTGGGCACGATCGCCCTGCTTGCCGCGGCGATCTGGTGGGCGAACGGCGAAGTCGAATCGGCAGACCGGCAACGCCGGAGCATGGCCGACGTCGCGCGTGTGCTCAACGACCTGCGCCTCGTCACCTTCGAGTACGTGCTGTACCGCAACCAGCGCGCCTCCGAGCAGGAACGCCAGGTCTCCGATCGGCTCGCGCGCCAGCTCGCGGAGCCGATCTTCAGCGAACCCGAGCCGTCCGAGATATTGAACGACCTGCGCCGCCGCAGCACCGAGACGCGCCAGCTGTTCGAGGAACTGCAGGCCAACACCGACAGCTCCGCGGCCGACGCGAGCGCGCAGAAGCTCTACGAAGAACTGATCTCGCGCAAGCTGCTGGTGCTGCACCAGGAGAGCCTGGTCGACGCGTTCCGGCTGACCGACTATTCCACCGCCCGCATCGCGAGCGCGCAGCAGCGCGTGGTCGGGGTGATCCTGGCCGGGCTCGCGCTGATCTCGCTCGCGACGGTCGCGGCCGGCTGGCTGATCCACCGCGGCGTGCTGGCGCCGATCCAGCGCCTGCAGCAGGCCACGCGCGAGGTCGCGTCCGGCAACTGGGGCTTCCGGCTCGACATCGCCGGCAGCGACGAGATCGGCGAGATGTCGCGCAACTTCGACGCGATGACCACGACGCTGCGCAATTCGTTCGTGCAGATCGAGCGCAGCAACCAGGAGCTGGAGGCACTCAACCGCGAGATCGAGTCCTTCAGCTACTCGGTGTCGCACGACCTGCGCGCGCCGCTGCGCAGCATGGACGGCTTCTCGCTCGCGCTGCTCGAAGACTACGGCGACCGCCTGGACGACGAAGGCCGCGGGCACCTGTCGCGCATCCGCGCCGCGAGCCAGCGCATGGGCCGGCTGATCGACGAGCTGCTCGGGTTGTCGCGGGTCACGCGCACCGAGCTGGTGCTGCGCAACATCGACCTCGGCGCGATGGCCCGCGACATCGCGAGTTCGCTGCAGAAGCTGCACCCGGAGCGCGACGTGCGCTGGGAGATCGACGAGCCGCTGAAGGTGCATGCCGACAAATCGATGATGCAGATCGCGATGCAGAACCTGCTCGAGAACGCCTGGAAGTTCACGTCGAAGTCGCCCGACGCGGTGATCCGCGTCGGCAGCACCCTGTCGGATGGCCGGCTCGAGTGCTTCGTGGCCGACAACGGCGTAGGCTTCGACATGACGTATGCCGACCGGCTGTTCGGCGCCTTCCAGCGCCTGCACCACGAGAGCGATTTTCCCGGCACCGGCATCGGCCTGGCCATCGTCCACCGGATCATCCGGCGCCATGACGGCAGCATCCGGGCCGAGGCCCGGCCCGGCCACGGCGCCACCTTCCATTTCCACCTGCCCGGAACCCCATCATGAACGAACAAAAGGCGATCCTGCTGGTCGAGGACAACGACGACGACGTGGCGCTGACGCTGCGGGCGTTCAAGCGCAGCCACCTGATGAACCCGATCGACGTCGCGCGCGACGGCGTCGCCGCGCTCGACTACCTGTTCGCGCGCAACGCGCACGAGCACCGCGCGTCGCTGCCACTGCCCACGCTGGTGATCCTCGACCTGAAACTGCCGCGGCTCGACGGCCTGGGCGTGCTGAAGGCGATCCGTGCCGACGAGCGCACGCGCTTCCTGCCGGTGGTGATCCTGACCTCGTCGAAGGAGGAGCAGGACCTGATCTCCGGCTATGCGCTGGGTGCCAACAGCTACGTGCGCAAGCCGGTCGACTTCACCGAGTTCATCGAGGCGGCCAAGGTGCTCGGCTTCTACTGGCTGATGATCAACCAGCTGCCCCCCGAACGCCCGCACGGTTGAGGCCGCAACCCATGAGCATGCCGGTCAACATCCTGGTGGTGGAGGATTCCGAGGACGATGCCCGGCTGGTGACCCGCGTGCTGAGCCGCGGCGGCTTCACTCCCACCTGCCGGCGCGTGCAGAGCCTGGCCGCGCTGCAGGAGGCCTTCGAGCAGGAGCGCTGGGATGCGGTGCTGTCGGATTTCCGCATGCCGCAGTTCAGCGGCATCGACGCGCTGAATGCCTTTCGCGCGCGCGACCTCGACATCCCGTTCATCTTCGTCTCGGGGACGATCGGCGAGGAGATCGCGGTCGAGGCGATGAAGGCCGGCGCGAGCGACTACGTGATGAAGCAGAACCTCGCGCGGCTCGCACCGGTGCTCAAGCGCGAGCTGGCGCAGGCGGTGATCCGCGCCGAGCACCGCCAGGCGCAGCGCGAACTCGAGCTCAGCCGCGACCGCTACATGGACCTCTACGAGCTCGCGCCGGTGGGCTACCTGACGCTCGCGGCCGACGGCCGCATCGAGCAGCTGAACCTGAACGGCGCCGACATGCTCGGCGTGCGGCGCGATGCCTCGACCGGCCTGCAGTTCACCGCCTTCCTGAACCCGGTGGAGCGCGAGCGCTGGGCCGCCCACTTCGAGCGCGTGCTGCTCGACGGCACGCGCCAGCGCCTCGAGATCGCGCTGCAGCGCCCCGGCACCGAGCCGCTGCACGTGCAGCTCGACTGCATGCGCGAGGCGGCCACGAGTTCGGGCGAGGGGCAGGCCGGCGTGCGCGTCGCGATCACCGACATCCACGAGCGCAAGGAGGCCGAATCGGAGCTGATCCGCTACGAGACCCAGCTGCGCCATTCGCAGAAGATGGAATCGATCGGCACGCTGGCCGGCGGCATCGCGCACGACTTCAACAACATCGTCGGCGCGATCCTCGGCAACTCGGCCCTGGCGCTGGAGGCCGTCGGCGCCGACCACCCGGCCGGCGCGCTGCTGCGCGAGGTGCACAAGGCCAGCATGCGCGCCCGCATGCTGGTGCGCCAGATCCTGACCTTCAGCCGGCGCGAGCCGCAAGAGCTGCAGACGCAGTCGCTGCAGCCGGTCGTCGACGAGACGCACCAGCTGCTGCGCGCCACGCTGCCGGCCGGCATCGACCTGCAGACGCGCATCGCCGACGACGTACCGCAGGTGCAGGCCGACGCCACGCAGGTGCAGCAGGTGCTGATGAACCTGTGCACCAACGCGTGGCATGCGCTGCAGGGCGGGGTCGGCCGCATCTGCATCGGGCTCGACGGCGTGGTGCTCGATTCGCCGACCTGCCAGCGCCTCGGCGGCCTGCGCCCGGGGCGGCATGCGCACCTGTGGGTCAGCGACGACGGCGTCGGCATGGACAACGCGACCCGCGAGCGCATCTTCGAGCCCTTCTTCACGACCAAGCCGGTCGGCCAGGGCACCGGCCTGGGACTGTCGGTGGCGCACGGCATCGTCGTCGCGCACCACGGCGCCATCGAGGTCGAGAGCGCGCCGGGCGTCGGCACCACGCTGCACCTGTACCTGCCGGTGGCCGACACGGCCGGGGCAGCGGCGCTCGCGCCGCGCGTGCAGCGCGTCGCGGCGGCCGGCCATGGCCAGCGGGTGTTCTACGTCGATGACGACGAGACCATGGTGATCATGGTCGAGCGCCTGCTGGCCCGCGAGGGCTACCAGGTGCGCACCTTCAACGAGGCCGCGCTGGCGGTCGCGTACGTGCGCGAACACCCGCAGGATGTCGACCTGCTCGTCACCGACTACAACATGCCCGGCAGCTCGGGGATCGAGCTCGCGCGCGAGCTGTCGCGCATCCGGCCCGACCTGCCGGTGGTGCTGAGCTCGGGCTACATCACCGACGAGCTGCGGGCCGAGGCGCGCGAGGTCGGCGTGCGCGGGCTGCTCGAGAAGGAGAACACCTTCGAGGAACTGGGCGCGCTGGTGGCGCGCCTGCTCGCCGATCCGGTCACGGCAGGCGGGCCAGCCGCTGCCTGAGCAGCTCGCGCAGCGCGTCGGCATCGACTGACGTGAACACGTCGACCGGCGAGCCGAAATCCTCCCGGGCCAGCGCGATCCGCTTGGCCGCCAGGTGCCCTTCGGTGAGGCCGGGCCGCCAGTCGACCTCGGCCCGGCAGCGCTCGCTGTTGAAGAGCTCCGGCGCCAGCAGCCAGGCCACCGGGCAGGTGTCGTGCAGCAGCGGCTTGTCGCGGCGGAAGCCGCGGATCAGGTCGCGCGCGATCGGCCCGCAGCGGTTGCCGAGCGTGCCGAGCGAATCGACCCAGTCGACGGGCATCGCCGCCTGGCGGGTCACGTCCAGGCCGAACAGCAGCACCTGCGCGCCACTGGCCAGCACCGTCTGCGCGGCCAGCGCATCGGCATGAAAGTTGAACTCGGCGCTCGGCGTGATGTTGCCGTCGCAGAACGCGGCGCCACCCATCACCAGCACGCGCTGCGCGCGCTTCAGCAGGCCGGGGCGCTTGATCTCGGCCAGCGCGAGGTTGGTCAGCGGGCCGATCGCCACCAGCGTGAGGCTGCCGGCCGGCTCGCGCAGCAGCGCCTGTTCGATCACGTCGACCGCATGCTGCGCGGTGGCGCCGCGGCTGCGTGGCAGCTCGACGCCGCCGAGGCCGTCTTCGCCGTGGACCGTGTTGGTGCGCGCCCCCGGCAGGGTCAGCGCGTGGCTGCAACCGGCGTGCACGGGCACGTCATGGCGACCGGCCAGGTCGAGCACGCGGCAGGCGTTGTCGGCGGTCATCTCGACCGTGCGGTTGCCCGCGACGGTGGTGACGCCGACGATCTGCAGCTCGTCGGAAGCCGCCGCCAGCAGCAGCGCGAGGGCATCGTCGATGCCGGGGTCGCAATCGATCAGCGTCGGCGTCGGTGGGTTCGTGCGGGCCATGGTGGGCATTGTGGGCGGGAGCTCAGGCCGCCGTCCACTGCTTCAGCTGCGGCTCGACCACCTGCGCGATCCAGTTCAGCACCGCCTGCACGCGTGGTGCCAGCTGGCGCCGGTTCGGATACAGCAGCGACACCGGCATCGGCGGCGCGACGAACTCCGGCATCACCTCGGCCAGCAGTCCTTGTTCGATCAACCGCCGCGCGCCGAGCAGCGGCGCCTGGATCAGCCCGAGCCCGGCCAGGCACGCCGCCTGGTAGGCATCGGTGCCGTTGACGACCACCGTGCTGCGCATCGGGTGCAGCCGCGTCACGCCACCCTCCTGGTACTCCCAGCCGGCGCCCTGCGTGCCGAGCTTGGCCGCGTAGTGGACGATGCGGTGCCCGGCCAGGTCGGCCAGCGTCGCCGGCGTGCCGTGCGTGCGCAGGTAGCCGGGGCTCGCGACGTTGCACATCGCCAGCACGCCGAGCGGCCGCGCGACCAGCTCGGCGTCATTCAACGGGCCGACGCGCAGCACGCAGTCGAAGCCCTCCTGCACCAGGTCGACGAGCCGGTCGGTCGTGCTGATGCCGACCTCGAGCAAGGGATGCGCCGCCAGGAATTCCGGCAGCCGCGGAATGATCAGGTCGCTCGCCAGCTTGTTCGGCAGGTCGATGCGCAGGCGCCCCTTCAGGCCGCTGGCCACCGGCTGGAACATCGCCTGCAGTTGCTCGGCGTCGGCCAGCAGCTCCTTGCAGCGCGCGAGGAACACCTCGCCGTCGGGGGTGAGCCGCACCTGCCGCGTGGTGCGCTGGAGCAGCCGCGCGCCGACCCGCGCCTCCAGCTGCAGCACCGCCGTCGAGACACGGCTTTTCACCAGCCCCAGTTGCTCGGCCGCCTGCGTGAAGCTGCCCAGCTGCGCCACGCGCGCAAAGATGCGGAGTTCGTCGAGTTCCATCCCGCCATTGTCCTTTTTCAGAGAACAGTTTTGCCATAAATCTCGACTTTATCCTCCCACAGAGAACTCCTAAAGTCCCTTCATCGCCACCCATTTCCTCTGAAGGAGATCGACATGACCGCATCGAACACCCGCATCGCCCTCGTCACCGGCGCAAGCCGCGGGCTGGGCCGCAGCGCCGCGCTGAAGCTGGCCGAACAAGGCAGCGACCTGATCGTCACCTACAAGGGCAGCGAGGCCGAGGCCCACGCCGTGGTGCGCCAGATCGAAGCGCTGGGCCGCCGCGCCGTGGCGCTGCAGCTCGACGTCGGCGACAGCAAGAGCTTCGCCGCCTTCGCCGACACCGTGAAGAGCGTGCTGGCCGCCACCTGGCAGCGCGAGCGCTTCGACCACCTGGTCAACAACGCCGGCATCGGCATTCATGCGTCGATCGCCGAGACGACCGAAGAACAGTTCGACCAGCTCAGCGACATCCACCTGAAAGGCACCTTCTTCCTGACGCAGAAGCTGCTGCCGCTGATCGCCGACGGCGGGCGCATCGTCAACATCTCGACCGGCCTCGCGCGCTTCTCGTTCCCGGGCTATGCCGCGTACGCCGCGATGAAGGGTGGCGTCGAGGTGCTGACCCGCTACATGGCGAAGGAACTCGGCCCGCGCGGCATCAGCGTGAACACGCTCGCCCCCGGCGCGATCGAGACCGACTTCCGCGGCGGCCAGGTGCGCGACGACAAGCAGGTCAACGCGCACGTTGCCGGCGTCACCGCGCTCGGCCGCGTCGGTCTGCCGGACGACATCGGCGGCGCGGTGGCCGCGCTGCTGTCGGAAGGCAGCCGCTGGATCACCGGGCAGCGCATCGAGGTGTCGGGCGGCATGATGCTCTGACGCGACGCTTCAGCGCTCCTTCACATAGGCCCGGCCGAGCGCGCGCGGCGCTTCGGCGCGGCCGAAGAAGCCGGCCAGCAGCACCACCGTCAGCAGGTACGGCAGCGCCTGGATCAGCTCGACCGGCACGCTGCCGAGGCCCGGCAGCTCGACGCCCTGCAGCCGGATCGCGACCGCGTCGAGAAACCCGAACAGCAGGCAGGCGACGGCGGCGCGCAGCGGGTGCCATTTGCCGAACACCATCGCGGCCAGCGCCATGAAGCCGCGGCCGGCCGTCATGCCGGGCGTGAACGACGCGTTCTGCGCCAGCGCCAGGTAGCCGCCGGCCGCGCCGCACAGCACGCCGGCCAGCAGCACCGCGCCGTAGCGCAATGCACCGACCGAGATGCCGGCCGCATCGACCATCGCCGGGTTCTCGCCGACCGCGCGCAGCCGCAGCCCGAAGCGCGTGCGGTACAGCAGCCACCACGAGGCCGGCACCAGCGCCACCGTGACCCACACCAGCAGGTTGTGGCGCAGCACGCCCTCGGCCAACAGCGGGCCGATGACGGGCCAGCCCTGCACCGCGTTCGCGGCGGTGGGGAACAGCGCCATGAAGCGGCTGGCGTCGCCGATGTTCGGCGTGCGCCCGCCCTGGTGGAACCAGACGAGGCCGAGCACCACCGTGAGGCCGGCGGCGATCACGTTCAGCGCGACGCTGGAGACGATCTGGTCGCCACGGTGCGTGACGCAGGCCCAGGCGTGCACCAGCGCGAGCAGCGTCGAGACCGCGATCGCGCCCGCCATCGCCGGCCACGCCGGCCAGCCGATCGCGCCCAGGCAGGCGGCGGCAAAGGCAGCCGCGAGCATCTTGCCTTCGAGCCCGATGTCGATCACGCCGGCGCGCTCGCTGAACACGCCGGCCAGCGCGCACAGCACCAGCGGCACCGCGATGCGCAGTGTGGCGCCGATGACCGATGCGACGATCAGCCAGTCATCGGTCACGAGCCGCTCCTGGCAAGCCGGCCGTACACCCACGCCACCGGCGGCCGCAGCATCAGAGACAAGGCCCCGCAGAACAGCACGACGAAGCCCTGCACCGCCACCGACATGTCGCGCGTGAAGGCCGGCATCTCGAACACCAGCTCCGAGCCGCCCTGCGCCAGCGCACCGAACAGCAGCGCCGACAGCACGATGCCCACCGGGTGGTTGCGCCCCATCAGCGCCACCGCGATGCCGGTGAAGCCCGCACCGGCGACGAAATCGAGCAGCAGCTTGTGGTGCACGCCGGCGATCTCGTTGACGCCGACCAGCGCCGCGAGCGCGCCCGACAGGCACATCGCGATCACCGTGAGCCGCCGCGGGTCGATGCCGGCGTAGCGCGCCGCATCGCTCGCGAGGCCCACCGCGCGCAGCGCGTAGCCGAGCCGCGTGTGCCACAGCAGCGCCCACACCGTGACGCAGGCCGCGAGCGCGAGCACGAACGCGAGGTTCAGCGGCGTGTCGGGCCACTCGATGCCGAGCGCACCGAACATCGCCTGCGCGCTCGGCAGCACCGCGCCCGACGCGAACAGCCGCGACTCCACCGCCTGGTTGCCCGGCACCTTCACGACGTTGACCAGCAGCCACACCATCAGCGTCGACGCGAGGAAATTGAACATGATCGTCGTGATGACGATGTGGCTGCCGCGCCGCGCCTGCAGCCAGGCCGGCACGAACGCCCACGCGGCCCCGGCGAGCAGCCCGCCGGCGACGGCCAGCGGCACCACCAGCATCGGCGCCAGCCAGGCGTCGCCCGCCAGCAGCACCAGCCCGACACCCAGCCCGCCGACCGTGCCCTGCCCTTCGGCCCCGATGTTGAAATGCCCGCAGTGGAAGGCCACCGCCACCGCGAGCCCGGTGCAGATGAAGTTGGTCGTGTAGTACAGCGTGTAGCTCCACGCGAGCTCGCTGCCGAAGGCGCCCTGCACCAGCAGCTGCACGGCCGTGAGCGGGTTCTGCCCGATCGCCCACACGACCAGGCCGGCCGCGAGCAGCGCCAGCGCGACATTGAGCACCGGCAGCAGCAGCACGTCGATCCAGCGCGGCAGGACGGCAGGAACATGCTTCACGCAGCACTCCTTGCATCGCCCATCAGGCAACCGAGCCGCGTCTCGTCGGCCTCGTCGCGCGCCAGCGCACCGGTGATGCGCCCGCCGCTCATCACGACGATGCGGTCCGACAGCGCGAGGATCTCGTCCAGCTCGGTCGACACCAGCAGCACCGCGCACCCCGCATCGCGCAGCTCGACGATGCGGCGGTGGATGAACTCGATCGCGCCGATGTCGACGCCGCGCGTCGGCTGGCCGATCAGCAGCAGGCGCGGCGCGCGCCGGAACTCGCGCGCGAGGATCAGCTTCTGCTGGTTGCCGCCGGAGAACTTCGACGACGCGAGCCGCTCGTTGCGCGGCCGCACGTCGAACTCCTCCATCATCTGCCGGCATTGCGCGCGCGCCAGGTCGCCGGCGATGAACGGGCCACGGCGCAGCGCCGCATCGTCGATGTAGCCGAGCATCGACGACTCCCAGGCCTCGAAGCCGAGCACGAGACCGAGCCGGTGGCGGTCTTCCGGCACGTGGGCGATGCCGAGCTCGCGCAGCCGGTGTGGGTTGCCCGGATGTGCGGCATCGATGTCGACCTCGCTGCCATCCTCGCAGGCGATGCGCAGCCGCCCCTGCTGCAGCGGCTGCAGCGTGCTCAGCAGCGCCAGCAGCTCGCTCTGCCCGTTGCCCGAGACACCGGCCACGCCGACGATCTCGCCGGCGTGCAGGTCGAGCGCCACGTCCTGCAGGCGCAGCACGCCGCCGGCATCGCGCCAGCTCAAGGCCTCGGCCTGCAGCCGCAGCTCGCCGCGCTCGCGCGCCGTGCGGGCGCCGGAGCGCTGCACCTGGCGGCCCACCATCAGCTCGGCCAGCTCCGCCTCGGTGGTCTGCGCGGTCTCGCGGTCGGCAACGACGCTGCCACCGCGCATCACGGTGACGCGGTCGGTCACCGCGAGGATCTCCTTCAGCTTGTGCGTGATCAGCAGCACCGTGACGCCGCGCGCCTTCAGCGTCGCGAGCACGCGGAACAGCGCTTCGGTCTCCTGCGGCGTCAGCACGCCGGTCGGCTCGTCGAGGATCAGGATCCGCGCGCCGCGGAACAAGGCCTTCAGGATCTCGACGCGCTGCAGCACGCCCACCGGCAGCTCGGACACGCGGGCGTCCGGATCGACCACCAGCCCGAACTCCTGCTCGAGCCGCTGCAGCTCGCGGCGCGCCGCGGCCAGGCTCTTCGACAGCGCGAAGCCCTGCTCGGCGCCGAGCACCACGTTCTCGAGCACGGTGAAGCGGTCGACCAGCATGAAGTGCTGGTGCACCATGCCGATGCCGTGCGCGATGGCATCGTGCGTGCCGCGCAGCGCGACCGCCTGGCCGTCGATCGCGATGCGGCCCTCGTCGGCCGGGTAGAAGCCGTAGAGGATGCTCATCAGCGTCGACTTGCCGGCGCCGTTCTCGCCGACGATGCCGTGCACGCTGCCGCGCTGCACCGCGAGGTTCACGCCGCGGTTGGCGTGCACCGCGCCGAAGCGCTTGTGGATGCCGTTCAGTTCAACGGCCAGGTCGGCGCTCAAGGCGGTCAGTACTTGCAGCCGGCCTCGGGCGTGTAGTTCGCCACCGATTGCTTGCCCGACACGATGTCGGCCTCCACGACGGCGAGTTTCTTCTTCGTGTCGTCGCTGACCAGCTTGGCGTTGTTCTGGTCCATCGCGAGGCCGACGCCCTGCTCCTTCAGGCCCAGCACGACCAGGCCCGGCTTCCAGCTGCCGTTCTTTGCCGAGGTCACCAGGCCGTAGACCGCGTTGTCGACGCGCTTCAGCATCGACGACAGCATCGTGCCCGGCTGCAGGTGGTTCTGGTTGCTGTCGACGCCGATCGCGAGCTTGCCCTGGTCCTTCGCGGCCTGGTAGACGCCGATGCCGGTGCCGCCGGCGGCCGCGAAGACGACGTCGACGCCGCGCGAGAACTGTGCCTTCGCGAGTTCGCCGCCGCGCGTCGGGTCGCTCCATGCCGAAGGCGTCGTTCCGGTCATGTTGCTGACGACCTCGACCTTCGGGTTGGCGACCTTCGCGCCCTGCTCGTAGCCGCACTGGAAGCGGCGGATCAGCGGCACGTCCATGCCGCCGACGAAGCCGACCTTGCCCGACTTGCTGGTCGTCGCGGCCAGCCAGCCGGCGAGGAACGAGCCTTCCTGGTCCTTGAACAGCACCGACTGCACGTTGGGCTGCTTGACCTCGGAATCGATGATCGCGAAGTGCGCCTTCGGGAACTCCTTGGCCACCTTCTCGAGTGCCGACGCGTGGCCGAAGCCGACCGCGATGATCGGATCCGCCCCCTTCTGCGCCATGCGGCGCAGCGCCTGCTCGCGCTGCGTGTCGTTCGAGATCTCGAAGTCGAGGTAGGCGGTGCCGGTCTCCTTCTTGAAGCGCTCGATGCCGTTGTAGGCGGCTTCGTTGAAGGACTTGTCGAACTTGCCGCCGGCGTCGTAGACGATGGCGGGTTCGGCGTGGGCGACGGCGGTGGCCGCGAGTGCCATGGTGAAGGCGATGCGCTTCATTCGTGTGTCCCTGGAGAGAAACTGGTGCGGGGCATTCTCGCAAGAAGCGTGCACGCGGGCTACAGGCGGAATCCATCAGGCAGCAAATCGCCGGCCGTCGTCGTGCGGCGTGCACCGGCCAGGTTCGCCAGCAGCACCGGCAACCCCGGCCCGCCCAGCTCGAACATCACCTGCCGGCATGCGCCGCACGGTGAGATCGGCCCGGCGGTGTCGCCGATCACCGCCAGCCGCGCGAAGCCGTCGACCGGCACACCAGCCGCGATCGCGGTGAACAACGCGGTGCGCTCGGCGCAGTTGCACAGGCCGTAGGACGCGTTCTCGACATTGCAGCCGCGGAACACGCGGCCATCGGCGGCGAGCACGGCGGCGCCGACGAAGAACTTCGAGTACGGCGCGTAGGCGCCCTCGCGCGCTGCACGGGCTTCGGCGATCAGGTCGTCGTCGGTCATGAGCTGGTCCTCGTGATGTGTTCGGCGATCAGCGGCGTCGGTGCCGGCGCGTGGTCGGACAGCACGCAGGCGCGGCGCACGGCGGCCATCGCTTCGTCGGCATCAGCCACCGTGCGCGCGTGAACACGGGCGAGCGGCGCGCCGGCCTCCACGCGCGTGCCGAGCGGCAACAGGTCCGACAGCCCGACCGACGGGTCGATGCTGTCGCCGCTGCGCCGACGGCCACCGCCGAGCGCGACGACGGCCATGCCGAGTGCGCGCGTGTCGACCGCCGTGACGAAGCCTGCTTCACCCGCCATCGCGTCGCGCACGACCGCGGCCGCCGGCAGCCCGGCTTTCGCGAACACGTCGGCCGGCCCGCCCAGCCCCGCCACCATGCGCGCGAAGCGTTCGGCGGCCGAGCCGCTGTCGAGCGCGTGCTGCAGCCGCGCACGCGCCTCGGCATCATCGGCTGCGAGCCCGGCCTGCTGCAGCACCACGGCACCGAGCGCCATCACCACCTCGTGCAGCCGCGCCGGCCGCGCCAGGCCGCGCAGGTAGTCCAGCGCCACCCGAACCTCCAGCGCATTGCCGGCGGCCGGCGCGAGCGCCTGGTTCATGTCGGTCAGCAGCGCCTGCGTCGGCAGCCCGGCGCCGCAGCCGACCTCGACGAGGCTGCGCGCCAGTTCGCGTGCGCGCTCGATGTCCTGCATGAAGGCGCCGTTGCCGAACTTCACGTCCAGCACCAGCGCGCCCAGACCCGCGGCCAGCTTCTTCGACAGGATCGATGCGGTGATCAGCGGCACCGATTCGACGGTGGCCGTCACGTCGCGCACCGCGTAGAGGCGGCGGTCGGCCGGCGCCAGCGCGTCGCCCGCCCCGACGATCGCGACGCCGGCCTCGCGCACGACACGGCGCAGCTGCTCCACCGACACGCTCGCGCGGTAGCCGGGAATCGCCTCCAGCTTGTCGAGCGTGCCGCCGGTGTGGCCGAGCCCGCGGCCCGAAACCATCGGCACGAAGCCGCCGCAGGCCGCGAGCATCGGGCCGAGCATCAGCGACACGGTGTCGCCGATGCCGCCGGTGGAGTGCTTGTCGAGCACCGGGCCGGGCAGCGATTCGCTGCGCCAGTCGAGCACGCTGCCGGTGTCGCGCATCGCGAGCGTCAGCGACACCGCCTCGGCCGTGTCCATGCCGCGCCAGCAGACCGCCATCGCGAACGCGGCGATCTGCGCCTCGCCGATGCGCTCGTCCGCGATGCCTTGCGCAAAGGCACGCAGTTCGGCATCGCCCAGCACGAGGCCGTCGCGCTTGCGGCGGATGATGTCCTGGGGCAGCACGGCCGTCATCAGTACCCGCTGGCAGGCGCGGCCACCGGGCCACCGTCGATCGCCGACAGCAGCACCGCCAGCAGGCTCGATGCGCCGAAGCGCAGCGTGTCGGGGCCGAGGCGGTCGGCGCCGTACACCGCGCCGGCGAGCGCGACGTAGCGCTGCACGTCGGCGATCGTCGACACGCCGCCGGCCACCTTCACCCCGGCGCGGGCGCCGTGGGCGCGGATCACCTCGCCCATCACCTCGACGGCCTGCGGCGTCGCATTGACAGCCACCTTGCCGGTGGAGGTCTTCAGGAAGTCGGCGCCTTCGCGCAGCGCAATCTCGCTGGCCTGGCGGATCAGCTCGCGGCGCTGCAGCTCGCCGGTCTCGAGGATCACCTTCAGCGGCAAGGGCCCGCAGGCGCGGCGGCACGCGGCCACCAGCGCGGCACCGGCCTGGGCATCGCCGGACTGCAGCGCGCGCCACGGGAACACCGTGTCGATCTCGTCGGCACCGGCGTCGCGAGCGGTGGTGATCTGCGCCGCCACCTCGTCGGGCGACGCTTCGCCGCGCGGGAAGTTGACGACCGTCGCGATGCGCACCGCATCGAGCCCCAGCGCGGCGAGTCGGCGCCGCGCCACCGGCACGAAGGCCGGATAGACGCACAGCGCGGCCGGCGCGCCGTGCGGCGTGCGGGCCTTGTCGGCCAGCGCCTCGATCGAGGCCGGTGTGTCGTCGTCCTTCAGCGAGGTCAGGTCGAGGCAGCGCAGCGCGAGGCGCGCCGCATCGGCCGGGGAGAGGGCGGGAGTCGTCATGAAGCGATTGTGGCGCCTCCGTCCATCCTCAATCGAATGGATGCGGCGGTCGTGCTGCACAGCCACAGTCCCCTCTTCCGGGGGCCTGCTTCCTGTGGATTGGCAGCGGCCCCGTCTGATCGAAGAATCCACCCCATGCAAACGCTCTCTCCCCTCCTCGACCGCCAGACCTGGATCGAACAAGTTGCCGCGGAACTGACGGTGGCCTCCAAGTTGATGAGCCCGTCGATGGCCACCGGCTTCGCGGCCGACCTGTGGCAAGCCTGGGGCCACCTGCCGCCGTCGGCCGCAGCGCAGTACTTCCTCGATCCGGCGGTGGAGTACCCGTCGACCTTCTGAGCCCATCGTAAGAAGCCGGATCCAGCCGCGACCCAGGCAGTCGACCCTGGAGCCTGCGATGTCGCCATCCTCTCTCGTCACCGCCCTGCTGGCTGCCGGCCTGCTGGCGCCGTCCGCCCATGCCGCCGGCGCCTGCATGGCGCAGAGCGCCGCGACCGCGGCCACCGTGCTGGAGCTCTACACCTCGGAGGGCTGCAACTCCTGCCCCCCAGCCGACCAGTGGCTGTCTCGCGTGAAGGCCGAGCCGGGGGTCATCGCCCTCGCCTTTCATGTCGACTACTGGGACCGCCTGGGTTGGACCGACCGCTTCGGCAGCGCCGCGCACACGCGGCGGCAGGCCGCCCAGGCCGCGCTGAACGGCGCGCGCTTCTCGTACACGCCGCAGGTGGTCATCGACGGCGTCGACCGCAAGGATTGGCCGGTGGCCGCCGCTGCGTGGCAGCCGGCGCGCCGGCCGGCCGCGCCGGTGACGCTGCTGCTGGTGCACGACGGCGCAGCGGTCCGCGCGACGGTGCAGCCGGCGACCGGCGCACCGCCGAAGCTCGCCGCGTACTGGGCCGTCACCGAGAACGGCCACGTCAGCGCGGTGAAGGCGGGCGAGAACGCCGGCGTGACGCTGAAGCACGACCGGGTGGTGCGCGAGTACCTGCCGGTGCAGGCATGGCCCGCCGAGCCCGGCACGCCGATCTCGCTGACATTCGCGCCATCGTCGACGGGCGATGCCGGCCATCCACGCAGCATCACGCTGGTGGTCGTCGACCCGGCGACCGGCCGTCCGCTGCAGGCCGTCGAGATCGGCTGCTGACCTGCTTCATCCACCCGTCTTGTTCGGGTCGCGCCACGCGCGCTCGAACGGCAGCCGCCACGCATGGGGCGCGATCAGTTGGTGGATCGACTTCGGCCCCCATGACCCCGGCGGGTAGAGCCGCACCGGCGGCGGGGCTTCCAGCAACTGCGTCGACACCTGCCACAGCCGCTCGATGCCCTCGGCGGTGGTGAACAGCGTGCGGTCGCCGCGCATCGCGTCGAGGATCAGCCGCTCGTAGGCTTCGAGCACCTCGCCGATCAGGCCGGTGTCGTGCATCGCGAACTGCAGGCTCAGCTTGTCGAGCCGCATCCCCGGGCCGGGCCGCTTGCCGTAGAACGACAGCGACATCTTCGATGCATCGGCCAGGTCGAAGGTGAGGTGGTCCGGCCCCTGCGCGCCGACGCCGGAGCCGGGCGGGAACATGCTCTTCGGCGGCTCGCGGAACGCGATCGAGATGATGCGCTGGCCCTCGGCCATGCGCTTGCCGGTGCGCAGGAAGAACGGCACGCCGGCCCAGCGCCAGTTGTCGATGTAGCACTTCAGCGCGATGAAGGTCTCGGCCTCGGATTCGGGGTCGACGCCCGGCTCGGCGCGGTAGCCGGCGTACTGGCCGCGCACCACGTCGGCCGGCTGGATCGGCAGCATGCTGCGGAAGACCTTGTTCTTCTCCTCGCTGATCGGCGCCGGCTCGAGCGCGGTGGGCGGCTCCATCGCCATGAACGCGAGGATCTGGAACAGGTGCGTGACCACCATGTCGCGGTAGGCACCGGTCTGCTCGTAGAAGCCGGCGCGCGTTCCCAGGCCGAGCGTCTCGGGCACGTCGATCTGCACGTGGTCGATGAAGTTGCGGTTCCAGATCGGCTCGAACAGGCCGTTGGCGAAGCGGAACGCGAGGATGTTCTGCGCCGGCTCCTTGCCGAGGAAGTGGTCGATGCGGAAGATCTGCTCCTCGGCGAAGGTCTCGTGCAGCCGCGCGTTCAGCGAGACGGCGCTCGCGAGGTCGGTGCCGAAGGGCTTCTCCATCACGATGCGCGAGCGCTCGACGAGACCGGCCTCGCCGAGCATCTGCACCGCCGGCAGCGCGGCGCTGGGCGGCACGCTCAGGTAGTGCAGCCGCCGTGTCTCACCGCCCAGGCTGCGCTCGGCGGCCTCGACCGCGGCGCGCAGCGCGGATGCGCCGGCCGAGAGCGGCACGTAGTCGAGGCTTTGCGAAAACTGCGCCCAGTCGGATTCGGTCACCTTGCGGCTCGCGAACTCGCCGAGCGCTGCGCGGGCCACGCCGCGGAAGCCGTCGGCATCGATGTCGTCGAGCGAGACGCCGATGATGCGGCAGCCGGGGATGAAGCCTGCGGCCGACAGGTGGTACAGCCCCGGCAGCAGCTTGCGCCGTGCGAGATCGCCGGTGGCGCCGAACAGCACGACGACCTGCGGGAAGCGCGGGCCGACGCCCGGGGGGATCTTGGCCATGGAAGGGGTCCTGGTCGGGAACGCGGAAACAGATGGCGACGCAGCTTGCCACACGCCGCATCGATCACCAACTGGGGGCGGGCATACTGCGGCGGTCGCACACGTCGGGAGCGCGGATGCAAGGCATCAAATGGGCATTGCTGGGCGGCCTGAGCTTTCTGCTCGTGGCCTGGGCCGCGTACCACCAGGGGCGGCACCAGTGCCCGGTGTGTGCCGAGATCGACCGGGCGCAGGTGCTGTCGGAGCTGATCGTGCCGGCGCAGAAGCTGATCCTGGTGGAAGCGAGCAGCCAGCAGCGCGTCAACTGGACGCTGAAGACCGGCTGGCCGCGCATGGCCGAGCTGCTGCACTTCCTCAGCTTCAACAACATCAACAAGGATTCGACCGGCACGCTGAGCTACGAGGCCCGCTACGCCTACGGCTACGACCTGGCCAAGCGCGGCAGCTGGTCGCTGTCGAAGACGGCGCAAGGCGGCTTGCTGTTCAAGGCGCCGCCGGTGCAGTTGGTGGGCTGCCCGTCGGTGCTGACGCAGAGTTTTCGCTTCGAGACGCTCGAGAAGGGCATCTTCATCGACGAGTACGCGCGGCAGAACGAGGTGCTGGTCTACGCCACCGCGCTCGCGCTGAGCCAGGCCCACGACCGTCTGCGCACGCCGGCCACGCACGCGCAGATGAAGGACGCGGCCGACAAGGAACTGCGCTCGCTATTGATCTCGCTGGCGCAGCCGCTGGGCCTGGCGATCAAGCCGGAGCAGATCGCGATCGAGCCGATGGCTGGGCAGCAGGAGTCGGCGCCGGCGGTGTGGTCGCCGCGCATCGATGCGGCCGGGGTGCCGGATGCGGCGACCTTGAAGATGCTGAAGGACGCGGGCTGCGCGTCGTAGCTCGCGAGCAAAAGGAAGATCCGATGAAACGATGGCTGGGTGCCGCGCTGGACTACCTCCCGCGCTGGCTGGAGCACCAGATGCGCGTCAGCGAGCAGCCCGGCTGCGCGATCGCGGTGGCGCACGACGGCAAGCTGGTGCTCGAACAGGCCTTCGGGCATGCGAACCTGGCGCAGCGCACGGCGCTCACGCCGCAGCACCGCTTTCGCGTGGCCTCGCACTCCAAGACCTTCACGACGGTCGCGATCATGAAGCTGCGCGAGGCCGGCCGCCTGCAGCTCGACGATCGCATCGGCCGGTATGTGAGCGGCCTGCATCGCGATGTGGCGGCCGGCACGCTGACCCAGCTGCTGTCGCACACCGCGGGCCTGGTGCGCGATGGCACCGATGCCGGCCAGTGGCATGACAGGCGGCCCTTCCTCGACGAGGCCGAACTGCGCGCCGACCTGGCCGGCGGGCTGGTGATCGATGCCAATGCACGGCTGAAGTATTCGAACCACGGCTACGGCCTGCTGGGCCTGGCGATCGAAGCCATCACCGGCGAGCCCTATGGCGCCTGGATGCAGCGCGAGGTCATCGCGCCTGCGGGCCTGGAGGCGACCTGGCCCGATGCGCCGATCGCCCCCGCCCTGCCCTTCGCCAACGGCCACAGCGCCAAGTGGCCGCTGGGCCGGCGCGTGGTGATCGCCGGCGACAACCCGACGAACGCGCTGGCATCGGCCACCGGCTTCGTCAGCACAGCGGGCGACCTGGCGCGCTTCTTCGGCAGCCTGTCACCCACCGCCGGGCGCGGCGTGATCGGCAAGGCGAGCCGCCGCCTGATGTGGCATCGGCAATGGTCCGACCCGTACTCCAGCCTGAACCGCGGCTACGGCCTGGGCACGATGTGCGGCTCGGTGGCGGACTGGGAATGGTTCGGCCACACCGGAGGCTTCCAGGGCACGTTGACGCGCACCGCCTGCGTGCCGGCGCAGGGCCTGACGGTCACGGTGCTGACCAATGCGGCCGACGGCCTGTCGAACGCGTGGGTCGACGGTGCGTTGCAGGTGCTGCGTGCGCACGCGGTGCACGGCGCGCCGTCGAAACGCGCGGCGGCGTGGACGGGCCGCTGGTGGACGCTGTGGGGCGCGACCGACCTGCTGCCGATGGACGGCAAGGTGCTGGTCGCCAATCCCGCGCTGGCCAACCCGATGCTGGACGCCACCGAGTTCACGCCCGACAGCCGCGAGCGCGGCCGCATCACGCTGGCCGGCGCCTTCGGCAACCATGGCGAGACGGTGCGGCTGCGGCACGACGCGCGCGGCACGGCCAGCGAGTTCTGGCTGGGCGGGACGAAGATGCTGCCGGAGCGGCGGGTCGCGAAGGAGTTGTCGGCACGGGAAGGCAGATCACCCGGCGGTTCACCCGACGCAGGGGCGGCAGATGTCGATGTCTGAAGCCTTCCGCGAAACCTACCGCGGCCACGACCTCGACTTCGCGCCGCGTGCGTCTGCCGGTGGCGGCTTCGTCGCGCGGCTGCAGGTCATCCACAGCTTCGGCGCGCACCGCGACCAGTTCAGCGTCGACGTGGGCTCGATGGTGTTCGCAGAAGCAGAACAGGCCGCCCTGCACGCGAAGCAGGCCGGTCTGAAATGGGTCGATGACAGGGTCGGCGTGCGACCCTTGGAACTCGCGGGGCGGGAAGGCGCGTCGTCGTGAGGGGCTTCTCCTTCAAGTCTCGACTTTCGACATCGAGACTTGGAAAACACTTCCCCTCAAGCTCATGCGCGACAACACCAACTTCTCGAACGCCCAGATCAATCCGCCAGTGGCAACCCTCGACCCGTCCCACACCGGTGGTAAGGTCGAGTGCCAGTCAGAGCGCCGCGGTACGCCACGAATGCAACTCGATGCGAGGACCTTCATGAATCCTGTCGTCATCAAACATGTTCCCGTCGCCGAACTTCCGGCACAGTGGCGTGCTCAATTGACGCCGACCGGAAGCGGGCTGGTCACCGTGCGCATCGAGGCTGAAGCCGACGCATCGCAGCAGGCAGACACCTCGGACACGTCCACCGACGACCCGCTGTTCGGCATGTGGCGTGATCGCGAAGACATGAAAGATGTCGAGGGCTACATCCGATCGATTCGCGCCTCGCGTTTCAACGCTGACGGCACGCCACGCAACGACTGAGGTTGCCGATGCTGATCGATTCAGATGTGCTGGTGTGGCACACGCGGGGTCATGTCGGCGCGGCCCGGCGTCTGGGCAATATCCGCCCATGGCGCATGTCGGTGGTGACGTACATCGAGCTCGCCCAGGGTTGCCGTGACAAACGAGAGCTGCTGCAGTTGAAGAAAGGCCTGGCCGCGAGACGCACGGAAATCGTCCCGCTGACACCGGCCATCTCGCAGCGCGCCGCAGACCTTGTCGAGGCCATGGCGTTGTCGCATGGGCTGCGACTGGCCGATGCGCTCATCGCGGCAACCGCGGTCGAACATCAGGCCGTGCTGCTGACCGGCAATCGCAAGCACTTCCTTGCAGTGCCTGAGATGCAGATCGAGGCGTTCGAGCCTTGACCTGCCCGAGGGCCGACTTGCGGCATCACATCCGCCGCAGGCCAGCCCCGTCACATCACGCCGGCGGGCGCACCGCCTGGCGTGCCAACAGCTTCCACGCCCCGCCCTGACGCTGCCACACCTGCAGCACGTGCAGCTTGACGTTGCCGGCGACGCCGCGGTCGTTGGTCTTCGCGACCAGCGTGTGGCGGATGATCGTGATGTCCTGCACCACCTTCACCGTCTGGTCGCTGATGTCGATGCTCACGAAATCGGAGTTGCCGGCCATCAGGTCGGCGATGAAGCTCGCCTTCGTGTCGACCTTGGCGCCCGAGTGGCCGTAGCTCAGCTCATCGGCCACCAGCGAGCTCAGCACCGCCTGGTCGGGGTCGACCATCGCGACACGCAGCTTCTCGGCCGCGGCCACGGCCGAATCACCGGCACCTGCGCTGCCACCAGCACCCACAGGCATCACCGAACAGGCGCACAGCGCCAGGCTGCCGGCCAGCAGGCCCAGCATGGTCTTGATCTTCATCATCGTCGTCTCCTTCAGGGCTGAAATTCAGGGGTGGACCGTGGCCGGCAGGTCCTTGCCGTGGTACTTCTTGTAGATCGCGTTCAGGTTGCCGTTCTTCAGGTTGGTCGCGACCCAGTTGTCGACCCAGGCCTTCAGCTTCGGCTGCTCCTTGTTCAGCGCGATGCCGAGCAGGAAATCCTTCTGGTCGAACTTGCGCTCCCAGTTGAGTTGCGGCGCGCGCTTGACGATCTCGCCCAGGTTCGACGGCGTGCTCGAGAACGCATCGATCTGGCCGGTCACCGCCGACGTGATCAACGTCGCGTCGTCTTCGTAGCGCATGATCTCGGCGCCCTTCGCGTTCTGCGTCGTGATGGTGTCGTTCACCGTCGCACGCGTCAGGCCGATGCGCTTGCCGTTCAGGTCCGGGTAGTCCTTGACGACCGTGGCCTTGGGGGCCGCGACGATCAGCGTCAGCGCGGCGTACGGGTGCGAGAAGTCGATCACCTTCTGGCGCTCTGGCGTGATCGACAGGTCGGCCACGACGATGTCGGCCTTGTTGGCCTGCAGCGTCGGGATGCGCGCCGCATTCGTCACCGCCACCATCTCGAACTTCACGCCCAGGTCCTTGGCCAGCAGCGCCGCGGTGTCGACATCGGAGCCGGTGGGCTGCATGTTGGCGTCGGCATAGCTGAACAGCGGCGTGCCCATCGCGACGGCGATGCGGATCTTGCCTTCCTTCTTGATGTCGTCGAGCTGGTCGGCCAGCGCCACCTGCGTGCAGGCGGCCAGCGCGAGCAGCGCCAGCGTCTTCTTCGGGGAAATCATGTCGTCTCCTGTGGTTGATCTCTTGGGGGCAGCGGCTTCACAGGCCGTTGCCGATGAACGCCTGCAGCTCGGGCGTGCGCGGCGCGTCGAGCATCTCGCCGGGGCCGGTCTCCCAGACCTGGCCTTCGTGCATGTAGATGATCCGGTCGGCCAGGCGCTTCGCGAAAGCCATCTCGTGCGTGACCAGCAGCATCGTCATGCCGGCGGCGGCAAGGTCTTCCATCACGCGCAGCACCTCGCCGGTCAGCTTGGGGTCGAGCGCCGAGGTGACCTCGTCGAACAACATCACGCGCGGCGACATCGCCAGCGAGCGCGCGATCGCGACGCGCTGCTGCTGCCCGCCCGACAGCTGCTCGGGGTAGGCATCGCCCTTGTCCTTGAGCCCGACCTGGTCGAGCACGCGCACCGCGGTGTCGTGCGCCTGCGCGGTGCCCTGGTTCTTCACGTGGCGCAGCGCCAGCATGATGTTCTCGCGCGTGGTCAGGTGCGGGAACAGGTTGTAGCTCTGGAACACGATGCCGACGTCCAGGCGCAGCTGCTTCAGGTCGACATCGGGCGCGTCGACGCGGATGCCGCACACCTCGATGCGGCCGCTGTCGATGGCCTCGAGCCGGTCGAGGCAGCGCAGCGCGGTGCTCTTGCCCGAGCCGCTGGCGCCGATCAGCGCCACCATCTCGCCGGGCCCGACGTCGAAGGACACGCCGCGCAGCACGTGGTTCGAGCCGAAGCTCTTGTGGACGTCCTGCAGGCTAACGATGGTCGACACTTCGGCGGACATTCAGTCGGTTCTCCATGGCCTCGCTCCAGCGCGACAGCGGGTAGCACAGGCAGAAATACAGGACCCCGACCAGGCTGAACACCAGGAAGGGCTGGAAGATCGAGTTGTTGATGATCTGGCCGGCGCGCGTCAGCTCGACGAAGCCGATCACCGACGCGAGCGAGGTCATCTTGATGATCTGCACCAGGAAGCCGATGGTCGGCGGCAGCGACAACCGCACGGCCTGCGGGATGATCACCAGCGACAGCGTCTGCCAGCGCGTGAAGGCCAGGCACTCGGCCGCCTCCCACTGCGGTGCCGGCATCGCCTCGACACAGCCGCGCCAGATGTCGCCCAGGTAGGCGCTGGCGTAGATCATCATCGCCAGGCCCGCGGCGACGATCGCCGGCAGCGTGAAGCCGTAGACCGACAGCCCGAAATACACCAGGAACAGCCAGATCAGCAGCGGGATGCCTTGCACGCACTCGATGTAGACAGCAGCCGCGCGGCGCAGCCAGCGGTGCGTGGAGATGCGCGCCAGCATCACGCCAAAGCCGCCGATGCCGCCGAGCACGAAGGCGAGTACCGACAGCAGCAGCGTCCAGCCGATCGAGCTGACGAGGTAGACGGCATGAGTGGACGTGAAGCCGTTCATGCCATGCCCTTCGGTACGAGCACGCGCTCTCGCACCGGCGCGGCAGCCGCGGCACGACGAGCAGCCGCGATCACGCGCTTGCGACGGAACAGCCAGTGGCCGAGCCCTGCCGCGACGAGCTTGATGATCAGCGACAGCGCCAGGTAGAGCGCCGCGACGACGATGTAGGTCTCGAGCGAGCGGAAGGTGTCGGACTGCACCGTGTTCGCGACGGCGGTCAGCTCTTCGGCTGAGATCTGCGAGGCCATCGCCGAGGCCTGCATCATCAGCAGGAACTGGCTGGTCAAGGCAGGATAGACCTTCTCGATCGACGGCTGGAGCATCACGTGCCAGCGGATGCGCCACTTCGACAGCCCCAGGCATTCGGCCGCCTCGAGCTGGCCCTTGGGCACCGACTCGAGCCCGGCGCGCACGATCTCGGCGACGTAGGCGCCGATGTTGACGATCATCGCCAGCACCGCCGCAGTGAAGGTCGGCATGCGCAGGCCGAAGCTCGCGAGCCCGAAGTACAGCAGGAAGATCTGCACCAGGAACGGCGTGTTGCGCACCGCCTCGATGTAGATGCTGCACAGCCGCGACACCCAGCGCCGGCTGCCGCGTTTCGCGAAGGCCACCAGCACGCCGACGCAGACCCCGACCAGCACCGCGACGGTCGTCATCTTGAGCGTCAGCCATGCCCCGCGCAGGAACACATCCCAGTAGGGAAGGAGGCTGCTGAACTGGAGCGAATACTTCATGGGGCCGGGGGATCAGATGTCGTACGTTGTCGTACAACTTGGAAACGGGCCGCATTATGAGGAGGGTCGGATGCCCGCTGCCATGCGGGTAAGCCCGGGGATATCGTGGAACGCCAGGGCGCTCGCGCTGAAAGCGATGGGTGACTTGTATGACGAGTCATGTCGTGGCGGCTTCCCAGCCGCCATGTGCCAAGGGATACCGAGGGCTACACCGTGCGCAGCGCCGCCTTCAATTCCTCGCCCAGCTCAGGCTTCTGCGCGAACGGATCGGTCGGGTTGCGCGGCGTCATGATGTCCTCGAGCCGCGTCTGCACGCTGGCCAGGCTCTTCGGGTGGCTGAAGATGTAGAAGCGGTCGTTCGCGATCGCGTCGAACACCATCTGCGCGACCTCGGCCGCAGTCAGCTTGCCGCTGGTCACCGCCTTGTTGCTCATGGCCTGCGCGATCAGCTGGCTCTTGGTCGGCTTCGCGTCGCCGTCGCGCAGGTCGGCTGGCCGGTTGCGGTGGCTCTGGTGGATGCCGGTGGGCACGAAGAACGGGCACAGCACCGAGGCGCTGACCTGGTCGGTGACGAGGCGCAGGTCCTGGTACAGCGTCTCGCTCATCGCGACGACCGCATGCTTGGTCACGTTGTAGACGCCCATGTTGGGCGCGCACACCATGCCGGCCATCGACGCGGTGTTGACGATGTGGCCTTGCCAGGCCGGGTCCTTCTTCGCAGCGGCCAGCATCATCGGCGTGAAGACCCGCACGCCGTGCGCGACGCCCATCAGGTTGACGCCGACGACCCACTCCCAGTCCTTCAGCGTGTGCTCCCAGATCAACCCGCCGGCACCGACGCCGGCGTTGTTGAACACGACGTTCGGCGCACCGAAGCGCTCGAACGTCGCAGCGCCCAGGGCCTCGACTTCAGCGGCCTTGGCCACGTCGAGCCGCTGTGCGAGCACCTGCGCGCCGAGCGCGCGGATCTCGGCGGCTGCGGTGTCCAGCGCGTCCTGTTGCACGTCGGCCATCACGACGTTCATGCCCAGCCGCGCGGCAATGCGCGAGGCCTCCAACCCGAAACCCGATCCTGCCCCCGTGATGACGGCGGTGCCGCCCTTGAAGTTCTTCATGTCGTCTCCGTTGAAACCTTCTTGACCTGGTAGCCGATGCGCGGGAAGTGCACATGCAGCAGCCCGCCGCGCTCGTCGAGCCGCTCGACGACCACCTCATGTGCCGTCAGCCCGACCAGCGTGCCGGCCACCGGGTCGGGCGCGTAGTCGGTGGGCATCACGGTGACGGCCGCGCCGGCGTCGAAGCCGAGTCCCGGCTCCACCTTCACCGGCGCATGGGTGGTGGCGCGCGCGGCGATGTCCAGCGCGTCGGCACTCGTCATCTTCTCGACCGCACCGTGCCCGAAGGCCGCGACGCGCTCGTACCAGCTGATCAGCTTGCCGAACGGCGCGAGGATGGTCGCCACCGGCGGTGCACGGCGGATGTACCAGAGCGACTGCGCGACCGAGAAATCCGCGATGCAGGGCTGCGCACCCATCAGGAACGGCCGGCCATCGGCGACCTGCGATTCGAGCCAGCCGAAGTAGCTGAGCAACTGCACGGCGGCGTCGGCGGTGGTCACGCGGCGCATGCCGGCCGTCATGGCCGCGCGGTCGGCACCGAAGGCCTTCAGGAATTCGGGTGGCGCGCCCTCGAAGATGTGGGCCACGCCGGCCGGCTGCATCGTGTACGGAATCGCGGTCCAGAACAAGGTTGAGTCGGCCCACTGCGCGACGAGGTGCTGCAGGTCGCCGGCCGCGTGCGGGTACAGCGGCGGTTTCGGCGCCAGCGTGTCGATCACGCGCGCCATCAGTGCGGTGTCGCACCAGATGTCGGCGCCCATCTGCAGGAACGGCGTGCGGCGGTAGCCGCCGGTCAGCGCGACGACGTCGGGCTTGGGCAGAATCACCGGCACCTTCACCGACTTCCACGCCAGGCCCTTGAAGCCGAGGATGAGTCTCACCTTCTCGGAGAACGGTGAGCCGTCGTAGTGATGCAGGATGAGTTCGGTCATGTCAGCCCTTCGGCGCACGCGGCGCGAAGATGATCTTCCAGGTTCCCCGCAGGTCACGAACCTCGGCGTTGTGCAGCGCGCCCTTCTCCACCAGCAGACGGTGCAGGCGAGGCAGGTGGTAGTGCGGCACGGCGGGGTACAGGTGATGCTCCAGGTGGTAGTTCACATGGTGCGGGAACAACAGCGCGCGGCCCATCACGTTGGCGACACCGCCGCTCGTGCGGTTGCTGCGCGCGGCCGTCAGCGGCGACGACAGGTCGGTCACCCCGCCGTGCTCCATGATCGCGCGCAGCCGCAGGATGGGCTGGAGCACCGTCAGCAACGGCAGCATCCACAGCACCGCGTACTGCAGCAGGCCCCGCCCGCCGCCGAAGGCCCAGCAGAGCAGCGGCGCTGCGACCTGGAAGGCCACCACGGCCCAGCGGTCGCGGCGCGCGCTGGCGCGCAGTTGCGGCGAGGTGTCGTCCAGCGGGCGCGCCGCCTTCTGCGTCACGTCATTGAGTGCCGGCGCGCCGAAGAAATACGCGAAGGTCTTCCATGCGTTCCAGCCGACGAGGTCCTGGCCCAGCTTCTTCCACAGGTACAGCACGCCGCGCGGGTAGCCGCCGTGGATGGCCGTGTCCGGGTCTTCCGCGGTGTAGAGATTGTTGTGGTGCAGCCGGTGGATCACGCGGTAGGTGCACATCGAGATGCCGCCGGCCATGCCGATCAGCCTGCCCACCGCATCGTTGACGCCGCGGTGGCTGAACAGCCGGTAGTGCGCCGATTCATGCGCCAGGATGAACAGGCCGTGCTGGTGCACGCCGATCACCAGCACCGCCAGCACCGCGATCGCCCAGCCCCACGGCATGYCCCAGGTGAGCAGCGCCGCGGCAACGGCCAGTGCGATGCTGCCGAAGGTGGTCAGCACCGCGCCGAACGAGCGCCAGTCGTTCAGCTGCGTCAGCGACGCGATCTCGTCGGCGTTCAGGATGCGGCGCGCGGCTGCATTGCCGGAACCAGCCACGCGCGCCGCCGCAGTGCGCGGTGGTTCGATCGGCCGCAGGTCTTCGCGGAACTCTTCGCCCGCGACGGGTGTGGATGAGGTCTTCATCGCCAGGTCCTCCAATCGCTGTCGGCGTTCGACCGCCGACAGCGTCTCGGGTTCAGACGAGCTTCACCAGTTGCTTGCCGAAGTTCTGGCCCTTCAACAGCCCCAGGAACGCCTCCGGGGCCGACTCGATCCCCTGCGCCACCGTCTCGCGGTACTTCAGCTTGCGGGTCGCCACCAGCGTGCCCAGCTCCTTCAGCGCTTCCGGCCACACGCCCATGTGCTCGCTGACGATGAAGCCCTCGAGCTTCAGCCGCGACTGCAGGATGAGCTGCGGGTGCGTCAACGGGATCGGCTGGCCGTCGTAGCCGGAGATCATCCCGCACAGCGCGACGCGACCGAAGGCGTTCATGCGCGCGAGCACGGTGTCGAGCATCAGCCCGCCGACGTTCTCGAAGTAGCCGTCGACGCCGTCCGGCGTGGCTTCTTTCAGCGCGGCGTACAGCGCCTTGGGGTCGCGGTGCGCCTTGTAGTCGATGCAGGCATCGAAGCCCAGCTCGTCGACCACGTAGCGGCACTTGTCCGGCCCGCCGGCGATGCCGACCGCGCGGCAGCCGCGCACCTTGGCGAGCTGCCCCACCGCGCCGCCGACCGCACCGCTGGCCGCGCTGACGACGATGGTCTCGCCCTCCTTCGGCGTGCAGATCTTCACCAGGCCGTACCAGGCGGTCACACCCGGCATGCCAACCGCACCGAGGTAGGCCGACAACGGGATGTGCGCGGTATCGACCTTGCGCAGCGTGCCGGGCTGGCTCGCGTCGACCACGCTGTACTGCTGCCAGCCGCCCATGCCGACCACCTTGTCGCCGGCCTTGAAGCCCGCGTGGCGCGATTCGACCACCTCGCCGGCCGTGCCGCCGATCATCACCTGGTCCAGCGGCTGAGGCTGCGCATAGCTCTTGCCGGCGTTCATGCGGCCGCGCATGTACGGGTCGAGCGACAGGAAGTGGTGCCGCACCAGCACCTGGTTGTCCGCCAGTGCCGACACCGGGGTCGACACGAGGCGGAAGTTGGCGGCGACGGCCTCCTTGTCGGGGCGAGACGCGAGAACGATCTGCTGGTTGGTGGTGGTCATGGCTTGTCTCCTGGCTTGTGTCGTGGGTCAGTCGGAGGCGTTCGAGCGGAGGATCTTGCGTCCCCCTGCCGGAAGCCCTTGCAGGTACTTGAAGGTGCCGCTCGCGCTCGCGAGCAGCTCGCCGTTCGCATCGACCACCGTGCCCTCGCAGAACGCGAGCGACGCGGTCGCGTGCAGCAGCTTGCCGCGCGCGACGAGTCGGCCGAGGCCCGGGCGCATGAAGCTCGTCTTCATCTCGATCGTCACGACGCCGGTGCCGCCCGGCTGGCCGCCCGGCTTGATCGAGCTGCTGCGCGCGGCATGCGCCATCGCAACATCCAGCAGCGTCATCGTGACGCCACCGTGCGCGACGCTCCACGAGTTGCACAGCTCGTCGCGCAGCGTCACGCCGATCTCGGCCTCGCCGTTTTCGAACTTCAGCAGCTCGAAGCCGAGTTGGGCGACGAAGGGAATGTGGACGGGAAATTCCATCTCAGTGGCCATGCACCGCGCTGACGCCACCATCCACCGCGAGGATCTGGCCGGTGATGTGCTTTCCCGCGGCCGAGGCGAACAGCAGCGCGACGCCTTTCAGGTCGTCGTCGTCGCCGATGCGGCCGAGCGGCGCGCCGGTCGCGAGCGCCTCGACACCCACCTTGGCGATCGTGCCGGCCGTCATCTTGCTCGGGAACATGCCCGGCGCGATCGCGTTGACGGTGATGCCGTGGCGCCCCCACTCCGCCGCCAGTGTGCGCGTGAAGTTGACGACTGCGCCCTTGCTGGTGCCGTAGGCGATGTACTTCATCGTCGACGGCGAGCCCGACAGCCCGGCGATCGACGCGACGTTGATGATGCGGCCCGACTGGCGCGGGATCATGCTGAGCCGCCCGATCGCCTGGCTCATCAGGAAGATGCTGCGGATGTTCAGGTTCATCACCTTGTCCCAGGCCTCCAGCGGGTAGTCCTCGGCCGGCGCGCCCCAGGTGGCGCCGGCGTTGTTGACGAGGATGTCGACGCGGCCGAGCCGCTGCATCGCCTCGTCGGCCACGCGCTGGATCTCGTCCGGCTGGCTCGCGTCGGCCGCGACCCATCGGGTGTCGATGCCGCGCGCCTGCAAGTGCGCGGCGGCCTCTTCCAGGTCAGCCGCCTTGCGCGAGGTCAGCAGGATCTTCGCGCCGGCCTCGCCCAGCGATTCGGCAATCTGCAGGCCGAGCCCGCGCGAGCCGCCGGTCACCAGCGCGGTCTTGCCTTCGAGGTTGAACAAGGTCTGGATCGGCGTGCTCATGGAATCGATCTCCTAGTCGTTGTGGCGGTTCAGGGATTTGAAGAAGGCATCGCTGTTCGTCTCGCGGCCCAGGAAGTTGCGCATCAGCCGGGCCGGCGCCTGCTGGCTGCCCTGCGACAGCACCTGCTCGCGGTAGCGCATGCCGACCTCGCTGCTGAGCTTGTCGGCGGCGAACGCGGTGCGCAGGTCCTCGGCCAGCACCAGGCTCCACAGGTAGCCGTAGTAGCCCGAGGCGTAGCCGGTCGCGATGTGCGAGAAGCCGGCCGGGAACATGCTGCCCCTCACGTGGCCGAGCGGCGTCGCGCCTTCCATGCGCTGCCAGGTGGCCATCGGCTCGGGCGCATCCTTCGCGTACAGCGCGAGGTCGTAGCTCGCGTACAGGTGCTGGCGCGCCACCGCGATGCCCTTCGCGAAATCACGCGCCTTCGAGGCCCGTTCCACCAGGTTGTCCGGGGCCGGCTTGCAGCTCGGGCAGACCTCCTTGAACAGCGCCAGCACGCGCGCGTCGTAGACCCAGTCCTCGAGCATCTGCGACGGCGCCTCGACGAAATCGAGCTGCACGTTGGTGCCGCCCTGCGTCGCATAGCGGGTGTTCGACAGCAGCCCGTGCATCGCGTGGCCGAACTCGTGCAGCAGCGTCTCGAGCTCGTCGATGTTCAGGCCCTGGCGGTTGAAGTTGACGACGAGGCCGGCGGCCGGCGTGCGGTTCACGAGCGTCGACGGGTTGCGGAAGCTCCAGACCGCCGCGTGGTTGTACTTGCCTTCGCGCGGGTACAGGTCGACGAAGAACGTGCCGAGCACCTTCTTGCTGGCGACGTCGCGCACCTCGAACGACTGCGCGTCGGGGTGCCACAGCGCCTGCTTCAGCGGCTCGAACTGCACGCCGAACAGCTGGCCGGCGACGCGGAACACGAAGTCCAGGCTGGCCTGCGGCGGGAAGTAGGTGCGGAACTCCTCGGCGTCGAGCTGGAAGCGGTTGCGGCGCTCGCTGAAGGTGTAGTAGGTCAGGTCCCAGCGGTTCAGCGTGGTCGACTCGAGCGACTGCTTCAGGTCGCGGGCCTTGGCTTCACGCAGCAGGCCGAGGTCGGCCACTTCGCGCTGCGCGACGGCGTCTTTCACGGTGCCGAGGAAGGTCTGCACCGCCGCGGCGTTGCCGGCCATGCGGCGGCGCATCGCGAAATCCGCATATGACTCGAGGCCGAACAGCTGCGCGTACTCGCGGCGCAACTGGCCGAGCTGCTGCAGCGTCTTCAGGTTGGCGGTGCCACCCAGGTTCTGGAACGCACGCCACATGCGCTCGCGCGTGGCGCCGCGGCTCGCGTTCTCGATGATCGCGTCGTAGCTCGGGTAGTCGAGGCCGAACACGTAGCGGCCGGTCGCATCGCGCTTGCGGTCCTTCAAGGCCTCGGCCGGCACGCCGTCGAGTTCCTCGGGCGCGAACGCGACCCGCGTCTTGTCGTCGCGGATGCGGCGGTCGAACAGCTGGCCGAGCCGGGTGATCTCGTTGCTGAGCTTCTTCGCGCGCGCCTGGCGGGCGGGCGTCAGCGCGACGCCGGCGTCCTCGAACGCATCGAGCGTGTCGCGCAGCAGGCGGGCATCGATGTCATCGGCAGGTTTGACCTGCTTCAGCAGCGCGTAAATCTTGGGGTTCTGCAGGAAGCTGTTGCGGAAGTTCTGGTAGCCGAGGTCGCAGGCATCGGCCGCATCGCGCACCGCCTTGTCGGGGTGCACCGCGTTCAGCAGCGACAGCGGCCCGACGACGTCTTCGTAGCGCCGGTTCATGCCGTCGAGCTCGGCGAGCAGCGTCGTGGCCTGTCCCGCCTGCAGGCGCTTCTCGTCGGCGCGGGCGCTGGCGATCAATACCTTGCAATCGGCATCGGCCTGCGCCGCGTTGCGGTAGTTCGGGAACACGTACGACGGCGTGGCCGGCTGGGCGACGGCGCTGCCGGCGACGAGCGCGATGGCCAGCAAGGTGAAGCGAAAGTTCATGGGAGTCCGGATCAAAGGGTTCAGGTGGGGCTCTTCATGCGCGAGCGCACGTAGATCAGCACGATGCCGCAGGTCGCGACGACCCYGCCAACCACCGCGATGCCCCAGCCCAGCGGCTCCACGTAGCGTTGCACCGCCAGCCCCAGGCCGACGCCCAGCAAGCCGGCGTAGATCAGCACCCAGACGAGGGTTTCGACGGTCGAAGTCTTCATCGCAATCTGGCCCGGTGTCAGAACCAGGCATCGTTCATGGAACGGCAAGTATCGTCCCGTGTCTCGACCACCTTCAGCCAGGCGGGGACTTTGGGCAGTTCGTAGCGGAAGAAGAAGCGCGCGGCGGCCAGCTTGCCGTGCAGCAGCGCGGTGTCGCCCTGCCCTGCCGCCGTGGCTTGCTCCAGGTGCTCTTGCGCGCAGATCGCGACGTCCAGCCAGACCCAGGCCAGCACGGTGTGCCCGAAGGCCTGCAGGTAGGGCGTGGCATTGGCGAGGGCCTCTTCGGGCACGCCGCTGGCCCACGCGGCCTTGGTGGCGTTGCCCAGCGCCTTCAGCGCACCGGCCAGCGCGTTGGCGTGTTCGGCGAGTGCAGGCAGCATCAGCGCGCGCTGGATCGTCGCGTTGACCTTGTTGGCCAGCAACATCAGGCCCTTGCCGCCGTCCATCACGACCTTGCGGCCGAGCAGGTCGAGCGCCTGGATGCCGTGGGTGCCCTCGTGGATCATGTTGAGGCGGTTGTCGCGCCAGTACTGCTCCACCGGGTAGTCGCGGGTGTAGCCGTAGCCGCCGAGCACCTGGATCGCGAGGCTGTTGGCCTCCAGGCACCACTCGCTGGGCCAGCTTTTCGCGATGGGGGTCAGCATCTCCAGCAGCAGCCCTGCTTCGGCCGCGATCTCAGGGGGCGCGGTATGCAACTCGTCAACGAGGCGAGCGCAGTACAGCTCCAGCGCCAGCGCGCCTTCGCAGTAGCTCTTCTGCGCGAGCAGCATGCGTTTGACGTCGGCGTGCTGGATGATCGGCACCTGCGGCCGCGTCGCGTCCTTGCCGCTGGGTCCGATGGGACGCCCTTGCGGGCGTCCGCGCGCATAGTCGAGGCTCGCTTCGTAGCCGGCGTAGCCGAGCATCGTTGCCCCCAGCCCGACGCCGATGCGGGCCTCGTTCATCATGTGGAACATGCAGCGCAAGCCTTCGCCGGGCTGCCCGACGAGGTAGCCGATGGCGCCGCCTTCCCCGCGCACCGGAAACCTGCCCTCGCCGAAGTTCAGCAGCGTGTTCGGAATGCCGCGATAACCCAGCTTGTGGTTGAGCCCGGCGAGCGCCACGTCGTTGCGTTCGCCGGTGAGGCGGCCTTCGGCGTCGACCATCTTCTTCGGCACGACGAACAGCGAGATGCCGCGCGTGCCGGGAACGAGTGCGCCATCGGGCCCGGGGATCTTCGCGAGCACCAGGTGGACGATGTTCTCGGCCAGCTCATGCTCGCCGTTCGAGATCCACATCTTGTTGCCGCGCAGGCGGTAGCGAGGGCCGAGCGGATCACCAGCCGCATCGGCACCGTCAAGCGTGGCACGGGTGACGATGTCCGACAGGCTCGACCCGGCCTGCGGTTCGCTCAGGCACATGGTGCCGAAGAAGCGCCCGGAGAACTCGTTCTTCGCAAACACTTCTTTCTGCAGCGGCGTGCCGTGCGCCATCAGCAGGTTGGCATTGCCGCTCGTCAGCATGCCACCGCCGCCCATGCCGATGCCGCCTTTCGCGAAGAAAGCATTCGCGGCCATCTCGATCACGCAAGGCAGCTGCATGCCACCGATCTCGTAGTCCTGCGCCGCGGCGAGCATGCCGGATTCGACATAGGCCCGCGAGGCATCGTGCGTGGCCTGCGGCTGGATCACGCGCTCGCCATCGAAGCGAGGCTCTTCGGTGTCAGTGATGCGATTGAAGGGCGCGAACTTCTCGCGGGCGATGCGCTCGCAGGTGTCGAGCACGGCGTCGAAGGTGTCGCGCGAGTGGTCGGAGAAGCGGCTGCGGTGGCGCAAGGCGTCGACCGCGAGCCAGTCGTAGAGGAAGAAGTCGAGGGTTGGGCGCATGTCGATCTCGATGACGAAAGCACATGCGCGAATTCGCGCAGGCTTCGATACCTCAGCCCGAACGGTGATGGGGTGTTCGACGTCCGCAGGCCACCACCCGTTCGGGCTGAGGTATCGAAGCCTGCACCACCGGTCGCCGTGTGCTATAGCACTTCGAAGATGCCAGCGGCCCCCATGCCACCGCCGATGCACATCGTGACGCAGACCCGCTTGGCCCCACGGCGCTTGCCCTCGATCAACGCATGGCCAGTCAGGCGCTGACCACTGACGCCATACGGATGCCCGACAGCAATGGCCCCGCCGTTGACGTTCAAGCGGTCCATCGGAATCCCCAACGTGTCGGCGCAATAAAGCACCTGCACCGCGAAGGCCTCGTTCAGCTCCCACAGGTCGATGTCCTGCACGGTGAGCCCAAGCCGCTTCAACACCTTCGGCACCGCGAACACCGGGCCGATGCCCATTTCATCAGGCTCGCAACCCGCCACCGCGAAGCCGAGAAAGCGCCCCAGCGGCTTCAGCCCGCGCTGCTGCGCCAGCGTCTCGCTCATCACGACGCAAGCGCCGGCACCGTCGCTGAACTGGCTCGCATTGCCGGCAGCGATCAGCCCGCCCGGCAAGGCCGGCTTGATGCCCGCGATGCCTTCGACCGTCGTGCCGTACCGCAACCCCTCGTCGACGCTGATCGTCACTTCCTTGCTGCGCAGCCCCATCACCGGATCGGCCACGCCCGCGGTCACCGTGACCGCCACGATCTCGTCGCTGAACTTGCCGGCGTCCTGCGCCGCACAGGCCTTCTGCTGGCTCGCCGCGCCGTACGCGTCCATGCGGTCGCGGCCGATCTTGTAGCGCTTGGCCACCTGCTCGGCGGTCTGCAGCATGCTCCAGTAGATCTCCGGCTTGTGCTCGCGCAGCCAGGGGTCGACGATCATGTGCTTGTTGGCCTCGTTCTGCACGCACGAGATGCTCTCGACGCCACCGGCCACGTACACGTCGCCCTCGCCGGCGATCACGCGCTGCGCAGCCATCGCGATCGTCTGCAGGCCGCTCGAGCAGAAACGGTTCACGGTCACGCCGCTGGTCGTCACCGGCAGCCCGGCGCGCAAGGCGACCTGGCGTGCGATGTTGCTGCCGGTCGCGCCCTCGGGCGTCGCGCAGCCCATGATCACGTCGTCGACCTCAGCGCCTTCGATGCCGGCGCGCTCGACTGCGGCCTTCACCGCGTGCCCGCCCAGCGTCGCGCCATGCGTCATGTTGAAGGCGCCCTTCCAGCTCTTGGCCAGCGGCGTGCGGGCGGTGGAAACGATCACTGCATTGGTCATGGTGTGTGCCCCTGATCAGGAGAAAGTCTTGCCTTCGGCCGCCAGGCGCGCCAGCAACGGCGCGGGCTGCCAGAACTTCGCGTCGTCGTGCGGGTTCTTCGCGAAGCGGCGCATGCTCGCCACCACGTTGAACAAGCCCACGGTGTCGGCATAGCACATCGGCCCGCCGCGGTGCAGCGGGAAACCGTAGCCGGTGAGGTAGACCATGTCGATGTCGCTCGCGCGCAGCGCAATGCCCTCCTCGACGATCTTCGCGCCCTCGTTGACCAGCGCGAACACCAGCCGGTGCACGATCTCGTCGTCGCTGATCTTGCGCGGCGTGATGCCCAGCTCGGCACGGTGCTTCTCGATCATCCCGTCGACCAGCGCGCTCGGGATCGCATCGCGCTTGCCCGGCACGTAGTCGTACCAGCCGGCACCGGTCTTCTGGCCGAAGCGCCCCATCTCGCACAGCAGGTCGGCGGTCTTGCTGTAGCGCAGGTCCGGCTTCTCCAGGTAGCGGCGCTTGCGGATGTACCAGCCGACGTCGTTGCCCGCGAGGTCGCCCATGCGGAACGGGCCCATCGCGAAGCCGAATTTCTCGACCGCCTTGTCGACCTGCTGCGGCGTGCAGCCCTCTTCCAGCAGGAAGCCGGCCTGGCGCGAGTACTGCTCGATCATCCGGTTGCCGATGAAGCCGTCGCACACGCCCGACACCACGCAGGTCTTCTTGATCTTCTTGCCCAGCGCCATCACGGTGGCCAGCACGTCCTTCGCGGTCTTCTCGCCGCGCACCACCTCCAGCAGCTTCATCACGTTGGCCGGGCTGAAGAAGTGCGTGCCGATCACGTCCTGCGGGCGCTTGGTGAACGACGCGATCCTGTTGACGTCCAGCGTCGAGGTGTTGCTCGCGAGGATCGCGCCGGGCTTCATCACCTCGTCGAGCGTCTTGAAGACCTGCTCCTTCACGCCGATGTCCTCGAACACCGCCTCGATCACCATGTCGGCGTCCTTCAGGTCGGCGTAGTTCAGCGTGGTGCTCAGCAGCGCCATGCGGGCGTCGAGCTTGTCCTGCTTCAGCTTGCCCTTCTTGACCTGCGCGTCATAGTTCTTGCGGATGATCGCGACGCCCTTGTCCAGCGCCTCCTGCTTCATCTCGAGCATCACCACCGGGACGCCGGCGTTCAGGAAGTTCATCGCGATGCCGCCGCCCATCGTGCCGGCACCGATCACCGCGAGCTTCTTCACGTCGCGCACCGGCGTGTCGGCCGGCACGTCGGGGATCTTGGTGGTGGCACGCTCGGCCACGAAGGCATGGCGCAGCGCGCGGCTCTCGGGCGTCATCATCAGCGCGATGAAGGCTTCGCGCTCCTGCTTCATGCCGTGGTCGAACTTCTTGTAGACCGAGGCGGCGACGGTCTCGACGCACTGCAACGGCGCCGGGAAGTTGCGCGACATCGCACCGACCGTGTTGCGCGCGAACTGGAAGAACGCGTCGGGGTTCGGGTGCTCGGCCTTCAGGTGGCGCACCAGCGGCAGCGGACGCTTGTCGGCGACCTCGGTCGCGAACGCCACCGCACCGGCCAGCAGGTCGCCGTCGATCATCTTGTCGAACAGCTTCTGCCCCGGCGCCATTGCGAGCAGCTCGCTCTTGACCGGCTCGCCGCTGACGATCATGTTCAGCGCGTTCTCGACGCCGATCACGCGCGACAGGCGCTGCGTGCCGCCGGCCCCGGGCACCAGGCCCAGCTTCACCTCGGGCAGCGCGACCTGCGTGCCGGGCGCGGCGACGCGGTAGTGGCACCCGAGCGAGAGCTCGAGCCCGCCGCCCATGCACACCGTGTGGATCGCGGCGACCACCGGCTTGGTGCAAGCCTCCACCGCGAGGATCACGCTCAGCAGGTTCGGCTCCTGCAGCGCCTTCGGCGAGCCGAACTCGCGGATGTCGGCACCGCCCGAGAAGGCCTTGCCGGCGCCGGTGATCACGACGGCCTTGACCTTGTCGTCGGCCTGGGCCTTGTCGAGCCCGTCGGTGAGGCCCTTGCGGGTGTCGTAGCCGAGGCCGTTGACGGGCGGGTTGTCGAGCGTGATCACGGCAACGGGGCCGCGAAGTTCGTAGGTGGCGCTCATGCGGTGTCCTCCGGATGATGGAGAGTGGAAATAGAACGATCGTTCGATTCTAGGAAGGAATCGTGGCGGGGTGATGTCTCGTCAGCGACAAGCCCGGATTGGCATCCGGAGTCAGACCTCCAGCCACTCCTTGCGAATATAGGCGTTGCCCCGCAGGTCGGTCGGCGTGCCCTCGAACACGATCCGCCCATGCCCCATCACATAGCAACGCTGCGAGATCTCCAGCGCGATCGTCAGCTTCTGCTCGACCAGCAGCACCGAGACGCCGCGCCGCTTCAGCTCGTTCAAGTACTGCGCGACCTGCTCGACGATCTTCGGCGCCAAGCCTTCCGTCGGCTCGTCGATCATGATCAGGTCAGGGTCGCCCATCAGCGTGCGGCACAGCGTCAGCATCTGCTGCTCGCCGCCCGACAGCACGCCGGCCTCGGTGTGCTGCCGCTCCTTCAGGCGCGGGAACATCGCGTACATGTCGTCGAACGACCAGCGTGGCTGCGGCCGGCCCCGCTTCTGGCCGAGCAGCAGGTTCTGGTGCACCGTCAGCTTCGGAAAGATGTCGCGGTTCTCCGGCACGTAGCCGATGCCCTGGTGCGCGATCTCGAAGGCCTTCAGCCCGAGCAGCTCGCGCTCGCCCCAGCGCACCGAGCCCTTTCCGTCGACCAGGCCCATGATCGCCTTCACCGTGGTCGAGCGGCCCGAGCCGTTGCGCCCGAGCAGGCTGACGATCTCGCCGGGCTTCACGTCCAGCGTCACGCCGTGCAGCACATGGCTCTTGCCGTAGAACGCATGCAGGTTGTCGAGTTTCAGCATCGCATCAGGCCCCGTGCGCCTTGTCGTGCGCTTTTTCGTGCGCCACCAGCACCGAGCCGAGGTACGCCTCCTGCACCTTCGGGTTCGCCCGCACCGCCTCCGGCACGTCGAACGCGATCACCTCGCCGTACACCAGCACCGCGATCTTGTCGGCCAGGCCGAACACCACGCCCATGTCGTGCTCCACCGTCAACAGCGTCTTGCCCACCGTCACCTCGCGGATCAGCTGGATGAAGCGCGTCGTCTCGCTCTTGCTCATGCCGGCGGTCGGCTCGTCGAGCAGCACCACGCTGGCACCGCCGGCGATCGTGATGCCGATCTCCAGCGCGCGCTGCTCGGCATAGGTCAGGTTCATCGCCTGCACGTCGCGCTTCTTGTCGAGCTTGATCATGCGCAGCACCTCGTCGGCGCGGTCGTTCGCGTCGCGCAGGTCGGCCAGGAACTTCCAGAACGCATAGCGGTAGCCCAGCGACCACAGCACCGCACAGCGGATGTTCTCGAACACCGACAGCCGCACGAACAGGTTCGACACCTGGAAGCTGCGCGCCAGGCCCATGCGGTTGATCTCGTAGGGCTTGCGGCCGGCGATCGACGCACCGTTCAGCCGGATGTCGCCGGTGCTGATGCCGAAGCGCCCGCTGATCAGGTTGAACAGCGTCGATTTGCCAGCGCCGTTCGGGCCGATGATCGCGACCCGCTCGCAGGGCTTCACCTGCAGGCTCGCGCCTCGGATGATCTCGGTCTTGCCGAAGCTCTTGCGGACGTCGGTGAGTTCCAGTGCGAAGGGATGCGCGCTCACAAGGCTTCCCTCCGCTTGATCTCTTTCTCGATCTCCTGCTGCGTTTCATCCCACTGCCGCTTGAACTCGCGCCGCGCGACCTCGAACATCGCGATGCCGATCGCCATCACGAACACCGCGCCGAACCAGCTGTCCAGGCCCTGCACGTTCAGCGTGCCGCCCATGAAGCGCAGCGTCGGGCCGAGTGCCGAGTTGAGCTGCACGTGGTAGATCATCTCGACGATCGCCGCCGCACCGGCGAGCGCCACCGCGCCGGTGCCGCCCAGCGCCAGGTACGACGACGCGAGCCGGCGCAGCTTGCCGAAGCCGGCGACCCGCAGGTTCATCATGATCAGGCTCGAGATGCCGCCGGGCGCGAACATCACCATGAACATGAAGACGAGCCCCAGGTAGATCTGCCAGGCCTTCGTGATCTCGGAGAACAGCACGAAGGCCAGCACCAGCAGCACCGCGCCGATGATCGGCCCGAAGAAGAAGAACGCGCCGCCGAGGAAGGTGAACAGCAAATAGCTGCCCGAGCGGAAGCCACCGACAGAATCCGCGGTGACGATCTCGAAGTTCAGCGCCGTCAGCCCGCCGCCGATGCCGGCGAAGAAGCCGGCGATGACGAACGCCAGGTAGCGCACCACCTGCGTGTTGTAGCCGACGAACTCGACGCGCTCCGGGTTGTCGCGCACGGCATTCAGCATGCGGCCGAACGGTGTGCGCGTCAGCGCGTACAGCGCCGCGGTGCAGACGAAGCAGTAGATCGCGATCAGGTAATACACCTGCACCTGCGGCCCGAAGGTGATGCCCAGCACCGCCTTGCCGGCCACGCGGTTCGAGCTGACGCCGCCCTCGCCGCCGAAGAACTCGGGGAACATCAGCGCCATCGCCGCGACCAGCTCGCCGACGCCCAGCGTGATCATCGCGAAGGTGTTGGCCGATTTCTTGGTCGTCACCCAGCCGAGCAGCGCCGCGACGCCCGCGCCGGCCAGCCCGCCGACCAGCGGCACCAGGCTCATCGGCAGCGGCAGGCGGCCGGCCCCGACCAGGTTCATCGCATGGATCGCGAAGAACGCGCCCAGCCCGACGTACACCGCATGGCCGAAGCTCAGCATGCCGCCCTGGCCGAGCAGCAGGTTGTAGCTCAGGCAGATGATGATCATGTAGCCCATCTGCGACAGCATCGTCATCGCGAGGCCGCTGGTGAACAGCAGCGGCGCGACGATCAGCAGCAGCGCGAACACGCCCCACATCACCCACCGGCCGACGTTCCAGGGCCGGAAGTGAATGCGCTGGTGGTGCGGGCCACGCGCTTCGACGCCGGTGGCCGGGGTGGCCGGATCGGGGGCCGGCACGGCGGGTTTCAGCACGGCACTCATCCTTCGCGCGTCCCCATCAGGCCCTTGGGGCGGAAGATCAGCATCAGCACCAGCAGCAGGTACGGCAGGATCGGCGCCACCTGCGAGATCTTCAGCTTCAGCAGCGGGTAGCCGAAGCTCTCGGGCGTGATCGCGAGGCCCGCCCACTGCAGCGCGCCGAGCGCCGACTGGTCGAGCGCGACCGCGAAGGTCTGCACCAGCCCGATCAGCAGCGACGCGACGAACGCGCCGGCCAGCGAGCCCATGCCGCCGACCACCACGACGACGAAGATGATCGGCCCGACCGCGCCGGCCATCGTCGGCTCGGTGACGTAGGCGTTGCCGCCGATCACGCCGGCCAGGCCGGCCAGCGCCGCGCCGCCGCCGAACACCCCCATGAACACCATCGGCACGTTGTGGCCGAGCGCCTCGACCATGTCGGGGTGCGTCAGCGCGCCCTGGATCACCAGCCCGATGCGGGTGCGCGACAGCAGCAGCCACACCGACACCAGCATCAGCAGCGCGACGAACATCATGAACGCGCGGTACATCGGGAACTGCGTGCCGTACAGCGTGAACAGCGGGCCGTCGAGGATGGCCGGCACGCGGTAGTCGACCGCCGAGCGGCCCCAGGTCAGCTGCACCAGCTCGAGGATCACGAACGACAGCCCGAAGGTGATCAGCAGCTCGGCGACGTGGCCGAAGCGGTGCACGCGGCGCAGGCAGAAGCGCTCGAACAGCGCGCCGACCACGCCGGTGAGCAGCGGCGCGACCACCAGCGACGGCCAGAAGCCCAGGAACAGCGTCGTCGTGTACGCGAAGTACGCGCCCAGCATGTAGAAGCTCGCGTGGGCGAAATTGAGCACGCCCATCATGCTGAAGATCAGCGTCAGGCCCGAGCTCAGCATGAACAGCAGCAGGCCGTAGCTGATGCCGTTCAAGAGCGATGTGGTGAAGAACTCCATCGTGTCCTGGATGAAAAATCCCGCGGCGACCGGTGGCCGACCGCGGGATTGTCAGTGGGCGGCGCGCTTACGCTCCCGGACGCTTCATCTGGCACGAGGTCGGCGTGCTCGACACGTAGGGCTCGTAGAACTTGTCCGGCACGAAGGTGTAGCCGGTGCCTTCCACGTTGTACTTGTTCTTCGCGTCGACCTTGCGCCAGGTGCTCAGGTACAGGCCCTGCTGCATCTGGTGGTCGGAGGCGCGCATCGTGATGTCGCCGCTGAAGCCCTTCACCGTCAGGCCCTCCATCGCGGCGGCCACCTTGACCGGGTCGGTGCTCCTGGCCTTGGACATCGCGGCCGGCAGCATCGTGAAGATGTTGTAGATGTCGGTGGTGAAGAAGTCTTCCTTGAACTTCTTGTTGAACTCCTCGGCCACCACCGCGATGTCGCCCGGGATGTTGTTGTGCGCGTACGCGATCATCTTGACCTTGCCCTCGCCGGCCGCGCCGATCGCGGTGGGCGTGCCGATCACGCTCGCGTAGTAGGTGTAGAAGGTGACGTCGAGGCCGGCGTCCTTGGCGGCCTTGATCAGCAGCGTCAGGTCCTGGCTCCAGTTGCCGGTGATCACGGTGTCGGCGCCGCTCTGCTTGATCTTCGCGACGTAGGGCGAGAAATCCTTCACCTGGCCGAGCGGCGTCAGGTCGTCGCCGACGATCTGGATGTCGGGGCGCTTGCGCGCCAGCGTTTCCTTCGCGAACTTCGAGACCTGCTGGCCGTGCGAGTAGTTCTGGTTGATCAGGTAGACCTTCTTGATGGACGGCTGGTCCTTCATGTAGGTCGTCATCGCCTCCATCTTCATCGAGGTGTCGGCGTCGAAGCGGAAGTGCCAGTAGTTGCACTTGCTGTTGGTGAGGTCCGGGTCGACCGCGGAGTGGTTCAGGAACACGATCTCCTTGCCCGGGTTGCGCTCGTTGTGCTTGGACACCGCGTCGATGATGGCGGCCGCCGCGCCCGAGCCGTTGCCCTGCGTCACGTAGCGGAAGCCCTGGTCGATGGCCGCCTTCAGCACGTTCAGGCTCTCTTGTGGCGAGGCCTTGTTGTCGAAGCCGACCACCTCGAAGGTGACGCCGGCCGGGTTCTTCTTGCCGCTGATGCGCTCGGCCATGAACTGGAAGCTCTTCAGCTGGTTCGCGCCGAGGCTCGCGAACGGGCCGGACAGCGGATCGATCCACGCGATCTTGACGGTTTCACCGGCCTGCGCGAAAGCGATGCCGGCATGCAGCGAAAAGGCCGCCGCGACGGAGAGACCGAACAGCTTCCGGGTGAATTCCATGGGAACCTCGCGAGTTGATTGCGACAACGGCGAACGGTAATGGAAGCGGGTAGATGACTGTTTGAGGGACTACCCGACAGGCACTGTCACGGGAGAGACAGGAGCGGCCCGCACAGCGGAATCGAACCGTGCGCCGTCAGGCCGTCGGGAGCTTGTGGTCCTTGAATTTCTCCCGCAGCTTCAGTTTCAGCATCTTGCCGGTCGCGGTGTGCGGGATCTCGTCGACGAAGGCGACGTCGTCCGGGATCTGCCATTTCGCGATGCGGCCCTCGAAGAAGCCGAGCAGTTCCCGGGCTTCCAGCGCGACGCCCGGCTTGCGCACCACCACCAGCAGCGGCCGCTCGTCCCACTTCGGGTGGGCGCAGGCGATCACCGCCGCCTCGTGCACGCCGGGGTGGCCCATCGCGACGTTCTCCAGCTCGATCGAGCTGATCCACTCGCCGCCGGACTTGATCACGTCCTTGCTGCGGTCGGTGATCTGCATGAAGCCGTCAGGGTTGATCGTCGCGACATCGCCGGTCGGGAACCAGCTTTGGCCGTCGATCTCGACCAGCGGCGATTCTCTGGGGTCACCGGTCTTCTGCCCGAAATAGTTCTGGATCACCCACGGCCCGCGCACCAGCAGGTCGCCGGAGGTGTGGCCGTCCCAGGGCAGCGGGCGGCCGTCGTTGCCGACGATCAGCATGTCCACACCGTAGACCACGCGGCCCTGCGTCTCGAGCAACTGGCGGCGGGCTGCATCGTCGAGCCCGACATGCTTCGCCTTCAGCTTCGACAGCGTGCCCAGCGGCGACATCTCGGTCATGCCCCAGGCGTGGATCACCTCGACGCCGTGCTCCTCTTCCAGCGCCCGCATCATCGACGGCGGGCAGGCCGAGCCGCCGATCACCGTGCGGCGGAAGCTGCTGAACTTCAGGCCGTTCTGCTTGACGTAGTTCAGCAGCCCGAGCCACACCGTCGGCACGCCGGCGCTGAAGGTGACCTGCTCCGTCTCGAACAGCTCGTACAGCGACTTGCCGTCGAGGTGCGGCCCCGGCAGCACCAGCTTGGCGCCGACCAGCGCGCCGGCATACGGCAGGCCCCAGGCGTTGACGTGGAACATCGGCACCACCGGCAGGATCGCGTCGGCGGCCGAGCAACCCATCGAGTCGGGCAGCGCCGCCGCGAAGGCATGCAGCAGCGTCGAGCGGTGGCTGTACACGGCGCCCTTCGGGTGGCCGGTGGTGCCGGAGGTGTAGCAGATGCTCGACGCGGTGTTCTCGTCGAACTGCGGCCAGGCGTAGGCGCCATCCTCGGCCTCGACCAGTTCGTCGTAGCAGGCCAGGCCCGGCAGCGGGCTCGCGGGCGGCATGTGCGCGCGATCGGTCATCAGCACGAAGTGCTTGACCTGCGTGAGCTGCGGCGCGAGCTTCTCGACCAGCGGCAGGAAGTTCAGGTCGAAGCACAGCACCTTGTCCTGCGCGTCGTTGGCGATCCATGCGATCTGCTCGGGGAAGAGCCGCGGGTTGATGGTGTGGCACACCAGCCCGGAGCCGGAGCTGCCGTAGTAGATCTCCAGGTGGCGGTAGCCGTTCCAGGCCAGCGTCGCGACGCGGTCGCCGGGCTCGCAACCGAGGCGTGCGAGGGCTTGGGCCAGCTTGCGCGAGCGCAGCTCCAGGGCCTTCCAGGTGGTGCGGTGGATGTCGCCCTCGCAGCGCTTCGAGACGATCTCGGTGTCTGCTGCGTGCCGCGCGGCGTGCACGGCCAGCGAGGAGATCAGCAAGGGCATCTGCATCATCTGGCCCATCAGGCGTGACATGGACTTCTCCCGCGTGGTACGTGCGCGTCAGCGCACAAAACGTTTTTCGGTGCGGGAAATGATAGGAAAGCCACGCTCCGGGGCGGCTGGCTGTTTACCCGTACGGGACGACGACCGTGCCACAGCACAGCTGTACGGGTGGATGGTCGCCCCGTTCCGGCGCTTACCCACCCCGTCGGGTCGGGTCGACCCGCTCGTTACACTTTCGGCCCTATGAGCGCCTTGCCGATTCCCTCCCCGATGCCGCCGCTGCTGGGCCCGCACTGGCCGAACCGCTTTGCGTCGCTCGGTGCCGACTTCTTCACCGAGCTGCCGCCGCAGGGCTTGCCCGACCCGCACTGGGTGGCCTGGAGCGCCGATTGCGCTCGGCTGCTCGACCTGCCGGGCGAGCCGCCCTCCGACGCGCGGCTGCTGGCCGCCCTCAGCGGCAACCTGGCCGAGGCGCCGATGCAGCCGCTGGCCAGCGTCTACAGCGGCCACCAGTTCGGCGTCTGGGCCGGCCAGCTGGGCGACGGCCGCGCGCTGTGGCTGGGCGAGCTGCAGACCCCCGCCGGGCCGATGGAGATCCAGCTGAAGGGCGCGGGCCTCACGCCCTACTCCCGCATGGGCGACGGCCGCGCGGTGCTGCGCTCGTCGATCCGCGAGTTCCTGGCCTCCGAGGCCATGCACGCGCTGGGCGTGCCGACGACGCGGGCGCTCAGCATCACCGGCTCGGCACTGCCGGTGCGGCGCGAGGAGATCGAGACTGCCGCGGTCGTCACGCGGGTCGCGCCGTCGTTCATCCGTTTCGGCCACTTCGAGCACTTCGCGCACACCGAACCGAACGTCGACGCACTGCGCCGGCTGGTCGATTTCGTGATCGACATCGGCTACCCCGAATGCCGTGATGCCGCGCAGCCGGCCGTCGCGCTGCTCGAGGCGGTGGCGCGGCGCACCGCGCGCCTGATGGCCGACTGGCAGGCCGTCGGCTTCTGCCACGGCGTGATGAACACCGACAACATGTCGATCCTCGGGCTGACGATCGACTACGGCCCGTACGGCTTCCTCGACGCCTTCGACCCCGGCCACGTCTGCAACCACTCCGACCACCAGGGCCGCTACGCCTATGCGCGCCAGCCCAACGTCGCGTTCTGGAACCTGCATGCGCTGGCCCAGGCGCTGCTGCCGCTGATCGACGACCAGGAAGCGGCGCTCGAGGCGCTGGAGCCCTACAAGACCGAGTTCGCGGCGACGCTCGATGCGCGCATGAGCGCCAAGCTGGGCCTGGCCGCCACGCAAGACGGCGACCGCGCGCTGGCCGAGGGCCTGCTGCAGCGCATGGCGGCCGACCGTGCCGATTTCAGCATCACCTTCCGCCGCCTCGCCGGCTTCGACAGCCGCGAGGGCGCAACCAACGACGCGCTGCGCGACCTCTTCATCGACCGCGAGGCCTTCGACGCCTGGGCACGGAACTATGCGGCGCGGCTGCGCTCCGAAGGCAGCGTCGATGCCGAACGCGCCTTGCGGATGAACCGCGTGAACCCCAAGTACGTGCTTCGCAACCACCTGGCCGACACCGCGATCCGTGCGGCCCGGGGCGGCGATTTCGCTGAGGTGCAACGGCTGCTGAAAGTTCTGTCGGCGCCCTTCGACGAACAGCCCGAGCACGCGGCGTACGCCGACTTTCCGCCCGACTGGGCGCAACACATCGAGGTGTCCTGTTCATCATGAGTTCGAACGACCACGACCACCGCCCCGACGACGGCAACCCCTACAGCGTCACGAAGACCGACGCCGAATGGCGCGCCCAGCTGAGCCCGATGCAGTACGAGGTGGCGCGCCACGCCGCCACCGAGCGCGCCTTCACCGGCAAGTACTGGGACCACTTCAAGGCCGGGCGCTACGACTGCGTCGGCTGCGGCACGCCGCTGTTCGCATCCGACACCAAGTTCGACGCCGGCTGTGGCTGGCCGAGCTATTCGGAGCCGATCAACAGCGAGGTCGTCGAGCGCGTGGTCGACCGCAGCCACGGCATGGTGCGCGTCGAGGTGCGCTGCAACAACTGCGGCTCGCACCTGGGCCACGTCTTCGAGGACGGCCCGGAGCCGACCGGCGAGCGCTTCTGCATCAACTCGGCGGCGATAGACTTCGCCCCCAAGCCTTGACTACGCCCCCGTCCTTGCCGACTGCGCCCTCCTGATGACCCTGCTGCTCGATTTCCTTCCGCTGCTGCTGTTCTTCGGCACCTTCAAGTTCGCCGACACCAACAAGGATGCAGCCGCGGCCTTCGCGAGCGAGCATTTCGGCTTCCTGGTCTCGGGCGGCAGCGTCGGCCCCAACGAGGCCGCGGTGCTGCTGGCCACGCTGGTGGTGATCGCCGCCACCTTGCTGCAGGTGCTCACGCTGAAGCTGCTGCGCCGCAAGGTGCACACGATGCTGTGGGTGACGCTGGCGCTGGTGGTGGTGCTGGGCGGCGCGACGATCTGGTTCCACAACGCCACCTTCATCATGTGGAAGCCCAGCGTGCTGTACTGGGTGATGGGCCTGGCCTTCTGGTTCAGCCAGAGCGTGCTCGGCAAGAACATCCCGCAGAAGCTGATGGGCGAGCAGCTGGTGCTGCCGGCGGCCGTCTGGCAGCGCCTGAATTTCGCATGGGTCGCATTCTTCGGACTGATGGGCTTGTTGAATCTTTACGTGGCTTACAGCTTCACGCAGTCGACCTGGGCCACCTTCAAGGTGTTCGGTGCGACCGGGCTGATGCTGGTCTTCGTGCTGGGCCAGGGGTTCTATCTGAGCCGCCATCTGCCGGATGAAGACAAGCCCGTGCCGCCGGTCGAGCCGGCCAAGGAAGCGTCCGGAGAGCGAGGCTGAGCATGGCCGTCAGCTCGCACGAGATCGAGGCCGCGCTGCGCGAGGCGCTGCAGCCCGACAGCCTCGCGATCACCGACGACAGCCACCTGCATGCCGGCCATGCGGGGGCCCGTGAAGGCCGGCACTTCAGCGTGCAGGTGGTGAGCGCGCAGTTCAACGATCTGTCACGTCTGAAGCGGCATCGCCTCGTATATGATGCCCTTCGAACCTTGATTCCGCGCGGCATACACGCTCTGGCCATCGAGGCCCGCGCGCCGGGTGAAAGCTGATCCAAAGACGTGACGGTGACCTTCCCGGGTCCCACGGCAGCACCCACCCATCCCGCACGGTATCTTCTCCATTCGTCCCCCGTTCGCACCCATGCGATTCCCCGTTGAAAGGCCATAAGCCCATGAAGAAGTCGACCCTTGCCCGCCACGCTTCGCTGCTGGTGATCAGTGCTGCCCTGTTCGTGCCGGCGGCGATGGCCCAGAACGTGGCGATCGTCAACGGCAAGCCCGTGCCGAAGTCGCGCGTCGAAGCGCTGCTGGCGCAAGCCACCAAGCCCGGCCCGCAAGGCGCCCAGCCGCGCACCGCCGAACTCGAGGCGCAGGTGCGCGACGAGGTCGTGCTGCGCGAGATGTTCATGCAGGAAGCCGAGAAGCGCGGCCTGACCGGCAGCGCCGACTACAAGCAACAGCTTGAACTGGCCCGCCAGAGCATCCTGATCCGCGAGCTGTTCAACGACTTCCAGAAGAAGAACCCGGTGGTCGATGCCGACGTCCAGGCCGAGTACGAGAAGTTCAAGGCGCAGGCCAGCGGCACCGAGTACCACGCTCGCCACATCCTGGTCGAGAAGGAAGAAGACGCGAAGGCCCTGATCGCGCAGATCAAGGGCGGCGCGAAATTCGAAGACCTCGCGAAGAAGAATTCGAAGGACCCGGGATCGGGTGAGAACGGCGGCGACCTCGACTGGGCCAACCCCGGTTCGTACGTGCCCGAGTTCTCGCAGGCGATGATCAAGCTGAAGAAGGGCGAGATGACGCAGGAGCCGGTGAAGACGCAGTTCGGCTACCACATCATCAAGCTGGAAGACACGCGCGATGCGCAGTTCCCGCCGCTCGAAGAAGTGAAGCCACAGATCCTGCAGCGCCTGGGCCAGCAGAAGCTCGCCAAGTTCCGCGACGAGATCCGCGCGAAGGCGAAGACCGACTACAAGTTCTCGACCGCGAACTGAGGCCTGTCGGCTTCAAACAGAGGGCGCCTGCGGGCGCCCTTTTTCATGGCCGGCTCGGTCAGCAGCTCACACCGCCTCGGCCACCACCAGCCGCCCCGCCTCGATGTGCAACTGCCGGTCGCAGCGCGCCGCGATGCCGCGGTCGTGCGTGACCAGCACCAGCGTCGTGCCCGATTCGCGGTTCAGCTCGAACATCAGCTCCATCACCTTCTCGCCGGTCGCGAAATCGAGGCTGCCGGTGGGCTCGTCGGCCAGCAGCACCGCCGGCTTCACGACGAAGGCGCGCGCCAGCGCAACACGCTGCTGCTCGCCGCCCGACAGCACCTTCGGGTAGTGCGACAAGCGCTCGCCCAGGCCCACGCGGCGCAGCATCTCGGTGGCCAGCGCCCGTGCATCGTTGCGGCCCTGCAGCTCGAGCGGCAGCATCACGTTCTCGAGCGCGTTCAGGTTGCCCAGCAGCTGGAAGCTCTGGAACACGAAGCCGAGTTGCGCGGCCCGCACCGCGGCGCGCGCATCCTCGCCGAGCGCGAAAAGATCGTGGCCGGCCAGGCGAACCGTTCCGGTGCTCGGCGTGTCCAAGCCCGCGATGATCGACAGCAAGGTGCTCTTGCCCGAGCCGGACGCACCGACGATGGCGGCCGATTGGCGCGCGGCGAGCGCGAACTCGATCTCGTGGAGAATGGTCAGCACACCGGTCGAGTCCTGCACCTGCTTGGTGACACGCTCGACGGAAATGATGGATTCGGACATGAATGCTTCTGCAGGTAGACGGCTCACGCGACGCGCGTTGCTGGTTCACTGTACCTTGCTTGCCGCGGCCAGCGCCGTGCCGGGGGTTCACGCGGCCGCGCCGCGCCGCGTGCTGGTGCTCGGCGACAGCCTGTCGGCCGAGTACGGCCTGCAGCGCGGCGAAGGCTGGGTCGCGTTGCTCGGCGAGCGGCTCGCGCGCGACAAGATCGCCGCCAGCGTCGTCAACGCGAGCATCAGTGGCGACACCACCTCCGGCGGCCGCTCGCGCCTGCCGGCGTTGCTGAAGCAGCACCAGCCGGGCATCGTCGTGATCGAGCTCGGCGGCAACGATGCGTTGCGCGGCCTGCCGCTCTCGATGACGCGCGACAACCTGCTCGCGATGGTGCGCGCTGCCAAGCAGGCCGGCGCCAAGGTGCTGGTGGTCGGGATGCAGGTGCCGCCGAATTACGGCCGACAGTACGGTGCCGATTTCGCCGCGCTGTTCGCGCAGGTCGCGAAGACCGAAGACACCGGCCTCGTGCCCTTCCTGCTGAAGGGCGTGGCCGACTCGCCGCAGGCCGACGCGATGTTCCAGCCCGACCGCATCCACCCGATCGCGAAGGCCCACCCGACGATGCTCGACAACGTCTGGGCGGGCCTGAAGCCGATGCTCGGCTGAGCGCCGGAGGCGCTCAGCGCTCGCGCTCGTTGTTGTTGCGGCGCTCGGGGCGTTCCTGGCGCTCCTGCCGTTCCTGCCGCTGTTCGACGCGGGGCTGCTCCTGGCGCGGTTGCGCCGGCTGCGGCACACGCACCTCAGGGGCGCGCGGCGGCGGCTGAACCTGAGGCGCCTGGGGTGCCTGCGGCTGTGGACGCTGCGGCGCCTGCGGCTGCTGCACTTGCGGCGGACTCGGGCGCTGCACCTGCGGCGCCGGTTGCTGCACCTGGACCTGCGGCGCCGGCTGTTGCTGCTGCGGCACCGGGCGCGGCTGCAGTTGCGGCTGGCCGCCCACCGGGGCAGGCCGCTCGCCGCGGTCACCGCGCGGGTTGCCGCGCGATTCGCCGTTCTGGTTCACCGGCATCGGATGGCGACGCTCCGGCGTGTTCACCGTCGGCACCGGCGGCTGGGTCGCGTTCGCGACCGGCGGGCGGTTGCCGCCGGGCCGCTCGCTGTTGTCCGGCACGTCGCGGCCAGGGCGCGGGCGCGGCGTGACGCCGGGCTGCTGCGGCT
>NZ_JBFULV010000015.1:0-90252 GCF_054049715.1 Rhizobacter sp. P5_C2
GCGAGCAGCAGGTCGCCGGCCGTCGCGAGGCCCGCCGCGAGGCGCTCGACCGCCGCGAGCGCCGCGGCCAGGCCCATCGCATCGGCCACGCGTCGCGGGTCGTGCGCGAGCAGCGGCGGTGACACCCGATGCGCGCGGCCGGCGCGTTCGACGCGACCGCCCGAGGGCTCGAGGCCACCGGTCAGCAGCTGCACCAGCACGCTCTTGCCGACGCCGTTGCGACCGACGATGCCGAGCCGCCCGGGCCCGATCGACAGCGACAGCGGGCTCGACCACAGCGCGCGGCCGTCGGGCGTGCGCCATTGCACGTCGCGCAGCTGGAACGCGAACGACGCAGATGAGGAGGACGAAGAAGCAGGAGAGGCGGGCGGGTGCGCCCCGGACGGGCGAGGGCCCGTGGAGATCGATGACATGGCTGGCTTTCCGAGGAAGCTTCCGAAGAAGCAGGCACGCCACGCCGCCTCAAGGGGGCGTGGAACGGCGTTCAATGGAAAGGCTCAGCGGCGCATCGGACGGGCAGGCAGGGCTGGAAAAGCGGCGATCCTAGCGACGCTGTCGCGCACCGTCAACGCGCCGTCATCAACTTGAAGGATGAACGGTCGGCGGCGGACCCTCCAAAGGTGTGGTGCCCCGCCGCGCCGCGCTGTAGGACCGCGTACCATCTCCCGCAGACCAAGCGACCGCAGATCCAGCAAAGGCGCGAGTGGAGACGACAGCCCCCAGTCCCGGCGACCAGCCCGGCCTCATGCTCGAGGCCGGCGAGCTCGCCGCGCGCAAGGCCGGCAACGCGCGCCGTGTCAACACGGTCCAGATCCCGGCGATCCGCACCATCGGCTTCGTGATCGTCTGCCTGATGGTGATCCTGCAGGCGGCACGCGAGGGCACCGCGCTCGCGCCGCTGCAGTTGGCGCTGATCGGCATCAACCTGCTCTACGCCGCGGCCGGCTGGATCGCGCTGCGCGTCGGCTGGCGGCGCACCGGCCGGCTCGACCTGGCGATGCTGCTGTTCCATATCGACGTGCTGGTGTGGATCGCGAACCTGCACTACCTCGAGAAATCGAACCTGTTCTTCGCCTACCTGCTGCTGATGCGGGTCGCCGACCAGGTCGGGTTCGGCTTCCGGCGCGCGTTCTGGTTCAACCACGTCACGGTGGTCGCCTACCTGGTCTATGCGCTGTGGCTGTGGGCCTACGAGCCGGCCGCGGTGCAGTGGCTCGACCGGCTCGCGATCGCCGCGACGATGTACGTGCTCGGCGCCTACCTCGCGGTGACCGGCCTGGTGATCGAGCGGCTGCGCAACCGCATGAGCGTCGCGGTGCGCTCGGCACGCGACATGGTCGACAGCCTGGAGCAGGCGAGCCGCGCGAAGTCGCAGTTCCTCGCGATGGTGAGCCACGAGATCCGCACGCCGATGAACGGCATCCTCGGCACCACCGAGCTGCTGCTGGCCAGCCCGCTGGAGCCCGAGCAGCACCGCTATGCGAAGACGGCGCACCGTTCGGCGATGGCGCTGCTCGCGCTGATCGACGACGTGCTCGACCTGTCGCGCATCGAGGCCCGCAAGCTCACGCTGCACCCGACCGCGGTCGACGTGCGCGCGCTCGCCTCCGAGACCGTCGAGCTGATGAGCTTCGCCGGCCGCGACAAGCCGGTGACGCTGAGCTGTTCGCTACCCGCCGGTTTGCCGGCCGTCGTCGAATGCGATCCGGTGCGCGTGCGCCAGGTGCTGGTCAACCTGCTGCACAACGCGATCAAGTTCACCGAGCGCGGCACGGTCGCGCTGGTCGTCACGCTGCTCGACGACACGCCCGAGGCGGTGCGGCTGCGCTTTCGGGTCGAGGACACCGGCATCGGCATCCCGGCCGACCAGCTCGGGCTGATCTTCGACGCGTTCACCCAGGTCGATGGCAGCAGCACGCGCCGCCATGGCGGCACCGGGCTGGGCCTCGCGATCGTCAAGCAGCTGGTGGAGTTGATGGATGGGCGCATCGGCGTCACCAGCGAGCCGGGCGTCGGCTCGAGCTTCTGGGTCGAACTCGACATGAAGAAGTCGACCGCGACGCCGGTGCCGGCCGCCTCCGCCGAAGCGGCCGAGCCGCGCGGCCCGCTGCGTGCCCACGTGCTGCTGGCCGAGGACGATCCGGTCAACCAGATGGTGCTGCACAGCATGCTGATGAAGCTGGGCTGCGAGGTCGACATCGCGTCCGACGGCGCGGCCGCGCTGCGCGCCGCGCAGGAGTTCCGGCACGACCTGATCTTCATGGACCTGCACATGCCGGTGATGGACGGCCACGACGCGGCGCGCCAGATCCGCGCCTGGGAGCGTGAGCAGGGCGGCTACACGCCGATCGTCGCGCTGACCGCCGATGCGCTCGACGGCGACCGCGAGCGCTGCCTGGAGGCCGGCATGAACGACGTCGTCACGAAGCCGGTCAGCACCGCGATGCTGGCCGCCGTGATCGAACGCTGGACGGCGCACCGGGCACCGCCGGCGTCGACGTGGTGAGGCCGCGTCACACGCCTACAACCAGCCCTTGCGCCGTGCGGCCTCGATGTCGAGTGCCTTCTGGATCTTCGCCAGGTTGATCGCATTCAGCCTGTCGTACTGAGAGTGCTTCGCGAAGTACGGCCCGAGCCAGCCGTCTTCGTGCGTGAACGACATCGTCCAGGCGAGGTTCGGCGGGAACACCTGGTAGTCGCGCAGCATCGCCCGCACCGGGAGCAGGTCGGTCTTGAATGCGAGGTCGCGGTCGTTGGACAACACGATGTACTCGTGCGCCTGCTGCTGGTCGTACGCGGCCTGTGCCGGAACGCCCGAGAGGCTCGGGTAGCGCTCGAAGCTGAAGACGTGCCAGAGGTAGGCGCGTGCATTGGCGCCAAAGCGGTCCTGGCCGAAGACCTCGAGCCACTGCGCGACCAGCGCGGCCACCTCCTGCTTCGAGAAGGTGTGCGTGACCTGGCCCGGTGTGACCAGCGGTTCGTGGAGGCGGCGATCGACCATCGCGCGCACTCTAGCGCACCGACATGCTCACCGAAACCGGCGCACTGAAACCCGCTGTTACCCGGCCGGAACGCGGGCCGCCGCGAATCTCCCCTACGCTCGATACTCTATTTTGAAAACGGTTTCAAACCTGAAGGGAGCGTGATGGTGTCGAACAGGAAGTCCGTGTTGTCGCTGCGTGCGGGCCTCGCCGCCGCGCTGTTGTCGATGGTGGCCGCCAGCCCCGTGCTGGCCGACGTGCCGGCGCTGTCGCTGCGCGGCAACCAGGTGCTGGTGGGCGGCACGCCGGGCAGCCTGTCGGGCGTCAGCTACTACTGGAGCAACAACGGCTGGCCGGGGGCGCGGTTCTACAACGCAAGCACCGTCGGCTGGCTGAAGTCGGACTGGAAGGCGACGGTCGTGCGCGCGGCGATGGGGGTCGACGAAGCCGGCGGCTACCTGCAGGACCCGGCCTCGAACAAGGCGCGGCTGAAGGCGGTGGTCGACGCGGCGATCGCGAACGACCTGTACGTGATCATCGACTGGCACTCGCACTACGCGTACCAGTACCAGGCGCAGGCGATCGAGTTCTTCCAGGAGATGGCGCGCACCTACGGCAAGAACAACCACGTCATCTACGAGATCTACAACGAGCCGAAGAACGATGCGAGCTGGAGCGGCAACGTCAAGCCGTATGCGCAGGCCGTGATCGGCGCGATCCGCGCGATCGACCCCGACAACCTGATCATCGTCGGTTCGCCGAACTGGTCGCAGGACGCCGACGTGGCCTCGCGCGATCCGATCACCGGCTATTCGAACATCGCCTACACGCTGCACTTCTACGCCGGTACGCACGGCCAGTTCCTGCGCGACAAGGCGTCGACCGCGATGAACAACGGCCTGGCGCTGTTCGTCACCGAATGGGGCTCGGTCAATGCCGACGGCAACGGCGGCGTCGCCACCCCGGAGACCAACGCCTGGGTCGCCTTCATGAAGGCCCACAACCTGAGCAATGCCAACTGGGCGCTCGACGATGCGCCGGAAGGCTCGGCCGCGCTCGCGTCCGGCGCCAGCTCGACCGGGGGCTGGCCTGAATCGGGGCTCACCGCCTCCGGCAAGCTCGCGCGCAGCATCGTGCAGGGCTGGGGCGGCACCCCGCCGCCGACCAGCTGCGCCAACACCGCGGTGCCGGCGACGCTGCAGGCCGAGCGCTACTGCCAGATGGCCGGCGTGCAGGTCGAGGGCACGACCGATGCCGGGGGTGGCAGCAACCTGGGCTACATCGATGCCGGCGACTGGATGACCTATGCGGTCGACGTGCCGTCCGACGGCAACTACCGCGTCTCGTACCGCGTGGCCAGCGCCAGCAACGGCGCGAGCCTGCAGCTCGAGCAGGGCGGCGGCACGCCGGTGTTCGGCAGCGTCGACATCGCCAGCACCGGCGGCTGGCAGAACTGGTCGACGGTGTCGCACGTCGTTGCGCTGAAGGCCGGCAAGCAGGTGCTGGGCGTGTCGACCAAGACCGGCGGCTTCAACCTGAACTGGCTGCAGGTCGAGCGTGTCGACAGCGGCGGCGGGGTGCCGATCGCCACCGTGAAGGCGAGCACGTTCTCGCAGATGAGCGGCGTGCAGACCGAGGCCACCACCGACAGCGGCGGCGGGCAGTCGGTGGGCTACATCGACGCGGGCGACTGGCTGTCGTATGCCGGCACGCCGATCACGGTGCCGAGCACCGGCACCTACACGATCGCGTTCCGCGTCGCGAGCCTGAACGGCGGCGGCTGGTTCACGTTCGAGGAAGCCGGCGGCACGCCGGTGTATGCCACGGTGTCGGTGCCGAGTACCGGCGGCTGGCAGAACTGGACGACGATCAAGGCCACGCTGACGCTGACCGCGGGCACGCACAAGTTCGGATTCAAGTCGCAGACCGGCGGCTGGAACCTGAACTGGTTCAGCGTGACGCCGGGGGTGCAGTAAGGTGCTTCGGCGGCCACCCGCAGGGGTGGCTCAGGGCGGCGCGAACCGACCGGCATGCCCGGCAGACATCAAGGTCCGCAGCCCCGGCCACTTGCGGGTCCAGAACGGCCCGGCCGGGATCAGGCTTGGGTCGATGGCATCGGCCACATGCTGCCCCCAGCGCGCGGCGACCTTGCGGCCGGCGTCGCTGAGCGCCAGGCGTTCGATTTCCGACACGAGGGGCTGGAGGGGGCTGCGGCCGGTGGCGGTCTCGGAGGGCGATGCCAGCGCAGCCTCCGACTGCAGAAACTTCCGCGCGACCTGGATCGCCAACGCGAGTTGGAGGACGCCCTTTTCGTTCTGCTTCTCTTGAAGCTGGTGCAGGTTGGCCAGACGGCTGCGGAGCACATCGAACGGGTGCATCACCTGGAAGCGGCTTGTGCCGAACGTCACCTGTATCGCGCGTTCCAGGATCTTCTTCGCGTCCAGTCCGATGACCTGGAAAATGATGTCGACGCTGAGGTACTCCTCCTCGGACAGTTCCAGCTCCACCTGACCGACGAGCGCCGTGAGCGCCAGTTTGCGAGGAAACCGCGGCGTCCCGGCGATGGCCTGGGCGAACTTTCTTACCGTCTCCCTGGCGGCCGGCGACTGGGCCAGGAAGTCGGCATCGTGAGTGATGACGGGCAACTGATCCGGAACCGTCAGGCCGAACTTCACGACCCAGACCGTCAATGCCTGGCCGCCCACGAGCACGTCGGAGTCGTCACAGGCGCCGAGCAGGCGCTCCACCACGCGCGGTGGCGTCGCGACGGCCTTCTTTCTGGCTACCACCCCTTGCCCGGCTTGGCGGGTGAGCGCTGAGTGAACACCGCGCCCTTGATCTGCTCCGGTGAGAACAGGAAGAGGCTCTCAGGGCTGCGCTCGCCTCGCTCGACCTCGCGTTCGAGCTGGGCGTTCCTGGCAGCAATCGATGCGGCGCCCGTGTAGCGCTGTCGACGGCGACTCTTTGCGGGTGCCGAGGTCACGTGGGTGAGCATGCGGTCGACGACGCCGCGGTCGCCCTGCAGCAACAGCAGCGACTCCTCCATCGTGATGCCGGCCGCGTCGAGGGCCGCGCCCAGGCGCACCCAGTACTCGATCTGCTCCGCCAGCGAGCGGTGCACCGCCTCGCCGGCTGCAGCGGCAAGTTCATAGACGCCGTCGGAGACACGGATCGATTTGGCCATGCCGCCATCTTATGTGGCATTTAGCGACATAACAAGCCGCCATCAGCAACCCCCGAACGCCTTCGCCACCCGCACCAGCTTGTCCGGATTGCGCTGCACGTGGATGCGCACGATGCGCTCGCCGTCGGTCTCGAACGACTGCGCCGATTCGAGCACCCCGTTGAAGAAGCGCAGCAGCCCCCACTCGCCGTTGATCAGCGCGAGCTCGATGCGCTGCTCGTCTTTCAGGCGCAGGTTCGCCGCGAAGAACAGCTGCGCGATGCGCTGCGCGCCCAGCATCGGGCGGCCGAAGCTCGGCACCTTGCCACCGCCATCGCCGATCAGCTCCGCGTCGTCGGCCAGCATCGCCTTCAGCGCCGAGAAATCGCCACCGGTCAGCGCCTGCGCGAAGCGGCCCAGCAGGCGCCGATGCGTGTCGGGCGACACCTCGAAGCGCGGCCGTTCCTCGCGCAGTTGCGCGCGGGCGCGGTGCACCAGCTGCCGGCACGCGGCCTCGCTCTTGCCGATCGCGCTGGCGAGCTCGTCGTACTCGGCATCGAACACCTCGCGCAGCAAAAAGGCCGCGCGCGCCTCGGGCGTCAGCCGCTCCAGCATCAGCAGGAAGGCGACCGACACGTCGTCGGCGCGCTCCAGCATCTGCTCCGGTGAATCGGCGGCATCGGTCAGCACCGGTTCGGGCAGCCACAGGCCGGCGTAGTGCTCGCGCTGCACCTTGGCGGCCCGCAGGCGGTTGATCGACAACCGGGTCGTGACGGTGACCAGCCAGCCGGTCGGGTCGTCGAGCGCCACGTAGTCGGCCTCGTGCCAGCGCAGCCAGGCGTCTTGCACCACTTCTTCGGCCTCGGCCAGCGAGCCCAGCATGCGGTAGGCGATGCCGCGCAGCCGGGGGCGCAGGCCGTTGAAGGTGAGCGAGGCGGTGTCCATCGAATGAGAACGTTCGAAGCACCCATTCTGTGACAACCCTAGGCTTGGCCCGCGAACCAATCGGCGAAGTTCACCTTGCCGATGCGCGCGCCGTCGCCGGCCACCAGCGTGCCGTCGTCGATCTCGGCGCCGAAGTAGCGCGCCTGCGCGTCCGCGACGACGCGGCGCGGATCGCCCTTGGCGACCAGGAAGCGCTGCACCAGCTCGGCCAGCCGGATGCGCTCCGGGCCGCCGATCTCGACCGTCGTGCCCAGCGGCTTGCCGAGCGCCACGTCATGCATCGCATCGGCCACGTCGTCCGACGAGATCGGCTGCACGAAGGCCGGCGACAGCCGCACCGTCTTCCCGTCGGCCTCGGTGCCCGACTGCGCGATGCCGCCGAGGAACTCGAAGAACTGCGTCGAGTGCACCAGCGAGTACGGCAGCGGCGAGGCCTTGATCAGCGCCTCTTGCGCCAGCTTGGCGCGGAAATACCCGCTGGCCTGCAGCCGTTCGGTGCCGACCACCGACAGCGCGACGATGTGGCCGACGTCGGCCGCGGTGGCGGCGGCCAGCAGGTTGCGGGTCGAGGTCTGGAAGAAGCTCATCACCGCGTCGTCGGCGAACGACGGCGAGTTCGACACGTCGACCACCACCTTCGCGCCGGCCAGCGCCGCGGCCAGGCCTTCGCCGGTCAGCGTGTTGACACCGGAATTGGGCGAGGCGGCCAGCACCTCGTGGCCGCTGCGGGCCAGGCGTTGCACGAGCTTGCTGCCGATCAGGCCGGAGCCGCCGATCACGACGATCTTCATGGTGGGCTTTCAGAGTTGCGGAGGGTGGGAGGGATGCTAGGGAGCGCATCCCTCCCCCGGAAGCCCTGCGGCAGGGACCACGCTGTTGTCTGCCGCGCACCAATCTTTTTTGCCCGGCGTGTCACAAACCGGGTGGCTCGTGTGTTCTACAGGGCATGGACACCTCGAACCCACTCGCCACACCCGCGGCCACCGACACGCTGGCCGCCAGTTTCGCGGCCAGCTATGCCGGCGTGGTCGCGTTCATCGCCGTCGTCGACGAGGGCAGCTTCGCGAAGGCCGGCGACCGGCTCGGCATCGGCCGCTCGGCGGTGAGCCGCAGCGTGCAGAAGCTGGAGGCCCAGCTCGACGCGCGGCTGTTCCACCGCACCACGCGCAGCACCGCGCTGACGCGCGAGGGCGAGCTCTTCCATGCGAACTGCCGGGTCGGCGTCGAGCACATCGTGCAGGCGCTGGACGACATGCGCGAGTTGCGCCAGGGTCCGCCGCGCGGCCAGCTGCGCATCGCGTCGACGGTGGCCTTCGGACGCAAGGTGGTGGCGCCGGTGCTGCGCGGCTTCCAGGCACGCTACCCGGAGATCGCGGTCGACCTGCGGCTCGACGATCGCCCGGCCGATTTCGCGAGCGACGGCATCGACGTGGCCTTCCGCGACGGTCGCATGGACGACAGCCAGGTGATCGCGAAGCAGCTGATCCCGATGCAGATGCTGGTGGTCGCCTCGCCCGGCTATGCGTGCGAGCACGGGCTGCCAAGCAGCGTCGACGATCTGGCGGCGCACCGCTGCATCAACCTGCGGCTGGCCTCAGGGCGCGTGCGGGAGTGGGAGTTCAAGGTGGACGGCCAGCCGCGCAAGGTGGTGCCGGCGTCGCTGCAGAGCTTCAACGACGAGGACCTCGCGCTGCAGGCGGTGCTCGACGGTCGGGGTCTCGCGCAGGTCGCCGCCTACCAGGCCTGCGAACTGCTGCGCAGCGGCGAGCTGGTGGCCTGCCTGGGCGGCCAGGCGCCGGACGACAGTGGGCACTACCTGTGCTGGCTGAGCCGCCGGCAACTGCCGGCGCGCATCCGGGTGTTCATCGACCACATGAGCACCGAGACGCGCGCGCTCGACCTCGATTGCCCGCTGGTGTCAGTGGCGATGCCCCTCAGCTGAGCTTGGCCTTGTCGAGACCGAACGCGGTGTCGGACGAACCCGGCACGGTGCGGAACGCGACGTTGATGCGGTTCCACGCATTGATGTTCATCACCGCGTAGCTCAGGTCGGTCAGTTCCTTCTCGGACAGCTGGCCGCGCACGCGCTCGTACACGTCGTCGGGCACGCCTTGGGCCGGCAGCGTGGTCAGCACCTCGGTCCAGGCCAGCGCGGCGCGTTCGCGCGGCTCGAACAGCGTCGATTCGCGCCAGATCGCGAGGTGATGCAGGCGCAGCGGGCGCTCGCCATGGATCGTCGCCTGCTTGACGTGCATGTCGACGCAGAAGCCGCAGCCGTTGATCTGCGAGGCGCGGATCGACACCAGGTCGTGGATCTTCTCCTCGATCGTGCTGTCCTTGACCAGGCCGCCGAACTCGACGAACTTCTTGAAGAGTTCGGGCGCCTGCTGGACGTAGTTGATGCGTTGGGTCATCACATGCTCCTTCGTGTCCCCAGTGCGGCTGGGGTGCCCGGTTTCTGCGGAGTGCGGAATGGGCAAATCGTAGGAGCCGGGTGCGCGCCGCGGTAGGCCTGCGGCGGGGACCACGGTGTTGACCGCGGCACACCAATCGGCCCGGCGCCGCGCTTCAGCTCAGGCCGGCGGCGGCGTCAGCTTGCGCACCTGCGCGGCCACGTCGGTGAGCTGGATCTTCAGCGCATCGATCTCGCCATCGACCGCTTCGGAGAAGGTCTCGAGCAGCGCGCCGAAGGCCTGCACGTCCGGGTTGTCGCCCCAGCCGTTGGCCTGGGCCAGGCCCTGGAACTTCTTCGCGATGCGCTCCGCCGTGATGCCGGACTTGGTGTGGGTGGCGTTCATGGGTGGTTTCCCTGGGTGAGTGGTTCGGATCGCCATCGTGCCACCCTTGGCGAACTCCTCCACCGCGTTGCAAGGTGGTGCTTTATGAAACCGCTTGCAAAACCGCTAGGATCCGGCGATGGGTGCCGTCAGAGTGCCCGGCAGCCGCGCCGATCGCCACACACACATCGTTGGAGGACACCCATGAGAAACCTGAGACCTTTGCTTGCGCTGCTGCTGGGCCTGCTCAGCGCGCCGTTCGCGTTCGCGCAGAACTGGCAGCTCGTCTGGCAGGACGAATTCCACGGCAGCATCAGCCCCGACTGGGTCTTCGAGACCGGCACCGGCTCGGGCGGCTGGGGCAACAACGAACAGCAGTACTACCGGCGCGAGAACGCGACGGTCGAGAACGACGCGCTGGTCATCACCGCGAAGCGTGAAGACTTCGGCGGCATGCGCTACACCTCGGCGCGCATGAAGACGCAGGGCAAGAAGAGCTTCAAGTTCGGCCGCATCGAGGCGCGCATCGCGCTGCCGGGCAAGCAGGGCACCTGGCCGGCGTTCTGGATGCTGGGCAGCAACATCTCGACCGTCGGCTGGCCTGCATCGGGCGAGATCGACGTCATGGAGCAGATCAACACCGGCGCCGACGTCTACGGCACGGTGCACTGGCAGGCCGCCAACGGCAGCTACGCGTCGTACGGCGGGCACGTGGCCACCAGCATCAACAGCTACCACGTGTACGCGGTCGAGTGGGACACGAACACCATCAAGTGGTTCGTCGACGGCACGCAGTACCACGTGATCGACATCAGCAACAACGCCGGCGGCACCGATGAATTCCAGCGCGATTTCTTCCTGCTGCTGAACATGGCGGTGGGCGGCAACTGGCCCGGCTTCAACATCGACGAAGGCGCCTTGCCGGCGCGCATGCTGGTCGACTACGTGCGGGTCTACCAGCCCGGCACGGCGACCACGACGCAGGCCGCCTGGACCAGCCAGAACGTCAACGGCAACGTGATCCGCCACCAGGCGAGCCGCGGCCGCATCGACCCGGCCGGCAGCGTGTCGCCGATCGCCGACGGCAACTGGACGATGGTGCCTGGCCTGGCCGGCGGCGGCGTCTCGTTCCAGTCGGTGAACTTCCCGAACAGCTACCTGCGCCACCGCAATGGCGAGGTCTGGCTCGACGCGAACGACAACTCGACGCTGTTCCGCCAGGACGCCACCTTCAACCAGCGCGCGGGCCTGGCCAACGCCGGCGCGACCTCGTTCGAATCGTGGAACTTCCCCGGCCGCTACCTGCGCCACCGCAACTCGCTGCTGTATGTCGAGGGCATCGCGAGCGACGGCGACCGCAACGACGCGACCTTCGCGCGCACGCCGCTGCTGCAGGGCTCGGCGATCACGCTGGAGGCCGAGAACTACGCGGTGATGCAGGGCATGACGGCGGAGGCTTGCACCGAGGGCGGCCAGAACCTCGGCTACATCGACGCCAACGACTGGGTGGTGTGGGACGTGAATGTGCCGAGCAGCGGGACGTGGACGGTGCAGTACCGCGTCGCGAGCCAGAGCGGCGGCGGCGTGCTGCAACTCGAGCGCGCCGGCGGCACGCAGGTGTACGGCAGCCTCGGCGTGCCGTCGACCGGTGGCTGGCAGAACTGGACCACGGTCTCGCACCAGGTGCAGCTGAGCGCCGGGCAGCAGCAGATCGCGGTGAAGGCGCTGCAGGGCGGGTGGAACCTGAACTGGATCAAGCTGAGCCGCTGATTCTTCGGTCGGCGATCTGCCGCGAGTTCAAGCCCTAGGTCCGCCAGACGCGTGGCACCTGCGCCGGCAAGGCCCACGCGATCTCGCGCCAGCGCTTCCACACACCGGTCAGCAATTCCATCGCCGGCTCCACGCGGTGCGCCAGCACGCGCAGCAGCACCACCTCGTCATGCGGCGAGGTTGCACCCGCGGTGAGGCGCAGCGCATGCGCCTCGAGCTGCTCTCGCGCCGCATCGATCAGCGCCTCGCGCCGCGCACCCGCCAGCGCCGTGCCCGCGGCGAACCACATCGTCGCCAGCACGCTGTGCCCGGCGAAGCCCACCGGCGAGTCGAGCAGCAAACGATCCTGCCCGTCGACCGTCCCACGTTCCAGCCACACGCCCGGCAGCTCGATCTGCTGCGTGTAGCGTCCCTCGTCGAACAGCTCGCCGCTGGCCGGCAGGCCGAGCGCCAGCACGTCCCAGCCGATCATCTCGGCACCCGGCGCCAGCTCGAAGCGCATGCGGTTCTCGGCCAGCGTGCGGCGGTAGCACAGCGTCTCCAGCGGCAGCCATTCGAGGCGCGCGCCGTCGGCCACGCGGGCCGTCAGGCTCTGCACCGCGGTCTCGCCGAGGCTGCGGTAGAAGCGGGTCGCGCCGGGCGTCGTGATCAGCGCATGCGCGCCGGCATCGAGTTCTGCCTCTATCGCCAGCACGTCCCCGCCGACGATGCCGCCGGGCGGGTGCACGAGCACGTTGTGGCAGATCCCGGTGCCTTCGGGATAGAGGCTTTGCAGGATGCGCAGCGGCCCGCTGTGTCGGTCGTGGACGACGCAGCGGCCGGCGTCGTGGCGGTAGTGGAGTTGCAGGCGACCGTTCCAGGCCATGGGCTCGGGGTGTTGATGCGGGGCGCGTGCAGTGTAGGGGCGGCCGCCGCTTCCTTGGCCGGCGCCGGCCGCTGCGTCTCCAGCAGCCAGATGCCCGGCGTGGTGTCGGCGAACGGGATGGCGACCGGCCCGAGCGCGGCCAGGCGGCGTTTGATCGACGGCAGCATGCAGGCCTCCGCTCAGTGGGTGCGTGCGGGGCCGCGCGTGAACAGCGGCTCCGGCGTTTCGTCGGCGGCCTGCTCGTCGAAGTAGCGGGCCGCCATCGCCTGCGCCATCTGCGACGGCGTCAGCAGCTGCAGGTGGGCCGGCGGCGCCGTGCTGCGGCTGATCAGGTCGAGCAGCAGGTCGAGCGCGATCGCGGTGGTCGACAACGCGAGCCACAGCAGCACCTGCTCCACCCAGTCCTGCCCGATCACCAGCGCGACCGGCACCGAGACCCACAGGCTCAGGCAGTAGAAGCAGGCCAGCGATGAACTCTCGCCGGCCCAGCGCCTCACGGTCTCCAGCACGCGGCGCGGGCCGGCTTGCACGTGCAGCAGGTGGGTGAGGCGCCAGACGGCCAGCGCGCCGAGAACGGACAGGTACCACTTCATGTGCGTCTCCTGGGAGGGGTGGGGTGCGGGGCGGGGTGCGGTGGAGGAATCCATGGACCGCATTCCATCGGCGACGCCTTCCCATTGACACGCCCGCTCGCCGCCCGATCGGCGCAGGCGCTGGACGATCGCCAGACGATCACCGGCCGGACGCAAAAAACCCCTGGGAGGACGGGCCTCGCAGGGGTTCGGGTTGAAGCGCGGGGGGCGTCAGGCGCGGCGCGGTTTGTCATCTCCCTTGGGGATGTCGCCGTCGCCGCAGGGGTCGGGCTGGCGGCCCTTCGGCGGCTCGTAGCGCGCGTTGAACACCGGGAACTCGGGAATGGCCGCCGGCAGCAGGCCCTTGAACGGTTGGCCCTTGTGGTATTCGACGATGAAGTCGACCCAGTCGGTGACCTTCGCGAAGTCGATGATGTGCGGCTGCACGCGCGGCAGCGTCGGGTCGGGGTTCACGTCGAGGTAGTACGGCGAGCGCCAGTCCCACAGGCCGAGCAGCAGCGGGTCGGGCAGGAAGATGTTCATCGCGAGGTTCTTCGCCGAGAAGTCCCAGACCTCGCCTGGCGCCGTCCATGGCGCGTCGACGGCACCGTAGCGCTTGATGTCCTTCAGCGCATCGCGCAGCCCGGCCGCCGCCTGCTGCACCTTGAACGGCGCGAAGTCGGTGGCCATCAGCTCGGTGGCCAGGCTGTCGATGTCGGTCAGTTCGTCCGGCGTCTCCAGGTCCATGTTGGCGTTGGTGTCGAACTGCTGGGCGCGGCGGATCGCGCTGCGGATCTTCTGCACGATGGTCGGGCGCTGCGCCGGCGTCGAGGTGCGCAGCGCGGCGAGCAGCGCATCGGCCAGGTCGTCGATGCGCTCGACGATGGCCTGCAGCCGGGCGAGCTGCACGACGCAGCCGACGGTCGGGTGGTTGCCCTTGGCCGCGAGGATGTCCTTGTTGCCGTCGGCGAACCACTGCGCGAGCTGCTGGGCGGTGGCGCTGCCGGCGGCCGCCAGCTTCTGGAAGACGGCAGGGTAGGCCGCGCCGGCGGTGAAGAAGTTGTAGTTCTCGTAGCCGGTCGCGTAGTCGGCATAGGGCGCCACCGTGTGCAGCACCTCGACCGACATGTTGAAGCAGTTGTTGAAGTGGATCGCCGCGAGCTTGGGCACGCCGGCGTCCAGGGCCTGCTTCAGCGCATCGCCGAGGGCCCAGGTGGACAGCGGCATCTGGCTGGCCGGCAGCATCGGCGACCCCTGCGGCAACATCGGTGAGCCCTGCGGCAGCATCGGCGAGCCTTGCGGCAGCACCGGCGATCCGCCGGCACTCGTGATGTGCCATTCGACCTGGCCCTGCAAGGTCAGGTTGGCGATGGTGAGCTTGCTGTGATCGATCTCGGGCAGGAAGCCGGCACCATGGCCTTCGAGCGCGAGGACCACGTCCGACGTGGCGTGCAATTCGTGCGCGTGGCGCAGGAAGCCGGCCAGCGTGTTCGGCGAACTCATGTCCTGCTTCCAGCGCGAGACCGTCTGCATGGCCGCGGGCTGCCCGGCCGGGATGTCGATCAGGTAGCTGTCGTCCTCGACCAGGTCGATCAACGCCGTCACATGGATGCCGCTGCCGGCGATCTGCAGCAGGCTGTTGACGAGCGGATGCTGTGCGAGCTGCCGGGAGCTGCCGTCGGGGAAGGTGCTGAGCACGGGATCGCTGCCGAACGGCGCGTACACCGCCAGCACGACGCTGTCACGCGCGGCGGAATGGGTGTCGCGAGGCTGCAGGCGTGGGGTTGGCATGGGATCTCCTGTTGTCGATGGCTCGATGGCTTGATGGGTTCGCGGCGGCAGCAATCGGATGCAACTGCGCAGGTGCGAACATGCACCCGGGAGCCGCGCGTCGCTACACTAACCGCGATCCTTTCGCATGCACACGCCCTCGTGGAGGCCGCAGAGCCAGGAGCGCCAGACGATCCGGAGACGATAGGTCTGTCATGGTGAGACACCCCCCTAATTTGCAGTCCGTTTCCTCGCCGGTCAGCCCCTTGCTGCCGGCTGCCGTGGTCGATGCGCTGCTCGCGCTGGCCCTGGCCGCGCACAAGGCCGGCACGCTCGATGAACTGTTGCGGCGCCGGCCACGGTTCACGCGCTGGTTCTCGCGCCGATTCCTCAGGCCGGTGCTGGGCACCTCGGGCGACGCGCTGCGGGGCGAGTCCGCCAGTGCCGAAGCGGTGTCGCTGTGGCTGCGCTGGGCCGTGTTGCAACTGCGTCCGGATCAGCACACCGAACTGGTCGGCATCGAAAGCCAGGCCTGGATCGAACGCACCAGCTGGCGCCCGTTCCTGGCGGTGATGTGCCACTTCGGCTTCGCGCCGGTACCTGAATTTCGCCAGCGCTACCACCGCCGTCCCGACGAGTCGCCGGCCGAGAACCTGTGCGGCTTGTGGGCGGTCGGCCCCAGCACCTTCTACCGCTACCTGGACAAGGGCCGGCGCCTCATCGCCGAGAGCCTGATGGATCCGCTGCGCGTCGGCGAGAAGACGCAGGGCCTGCGGCGCATGGCGCAGGCCGAGGCCCACGCGCGGCTCGGCCTCGACGACGCCGATGCGCGCGCGGCCTGGCACCGGGTGCAGGCGGCCGATGCACTGCTGCTGCGCGACGCACCCACCGCTTGGTGGCACCAGTTGCAGGCGAGAGACTGGGATGCGGCGGTCGAGCTGCTGCAGCGATTCCGGATCGAACTGGCCGCCGACCCCGAGACCGACCTGATGCTGGAGCGCCTGGCCGGCGAACCGTTGCCGCCGCGCGTTCGCTTTGCGCTCTGCCTGGCCCAGGCATCGATCTGGCAGGTGCGCAGCGCCGAGGAGCGCGAGCGACAGGCCTACGAGCAGGCCTTGCGCATCGCCAGCACCGCGGACGACAAGCTGATGCTGGGCAAGGCCTATGGGGCACTCGGCAAGTTCTATGAACTGCGGGATGCCGACCGCGCCTTCGTCTGCTACGAGGACAGCGCCGAGTTCCTGCGCATCGCGCGCCAGGCCCGCGAGGGCGACGAAACGCAGACGGTCGAGGAGTACCTCGGCACGCTCGTCAAGCTGGCCTGGCTGCATGTGCTGCGCAATGACCCCCGTTCCCGCGCGGTGCTCGACAAGGCCGAGCAACTGCGCGCCGAACATGCGCTGAAACCCGAAGCGATCGGCATGCTGGAGCAGACCTGGGGCGAATACTGGCGGCGCGCCGGTGAACTGCAGCGTGCCCTGACGCACAAGCACCGGGCCTTGAACATCTTCGAGCGCCTGGGCGACCAGCGGTCCATCCTGATCACGTACCTGAACCTCAGCCTGATCCACGGCGAGGCGAAGGATTTCGAGCGCGCGATCGCCTGCTCGGAGCGCGTGCTGGACATCGGCAAGCGCATTTCGCTCGAGCCGGAGATGGAGAGCAGCACGCGCCTGAACCTCGGGGCCACCTACTTCTGGCAAGGCCGTTACGACCTGGCGATCGAGCAGTACCGGCTCGCGCTGGAGACGGGCCGCCGGGCCAATCTGCCGCTTCACATGCGGCGTTCCCACTACAACCTGGCCGAGGCGCACTACAAGCGCTTCCAGATCGGGCAGGACGCGGAAGACGAGCGCCTGGGGGATGCGCACGCCGCTGCGGCGCTGAAGGGGCCGGCCGCTGAAAGCGACCCGGGCCACGCCGAGGCGACGCGCAACCTGAAGACCGAGATCCTCGGCCCGCGGGATGGCCAGACCTATGACCGCCTGCTTCCCGAAGAGTTTGCCGCGCACTTCGAGCAGATGGCCGATGTGCAGCGCCAGCGCGCGGTGCTGGCCGTGCCGATGGGGCCCCAGGCCCACATCAGCGCCCACCTGGCCATCGCCAACGCCTACCTGGCGATATCGAGCAAGGAGCGCGAGGCGGCCTTGTCATTGATCAGGAAGCACGGTCTGGGCGACCAGTTCGCCGCCGAACTCGAAGGGCTTCGCGCGACGTTCAACCGTGAGCTGACCCGCGAGCAGCAGCTGGCAACGCAATGGGAGCGCGAGGCCGGGGAACTGCTGCAGGAGCAGCGGCGCATTGCGTTGCTGGACCACCTGTTCCGCGCCGGGTCGATCCAGAAGAGCATGTATGCCAAGGTCTGCGGCGTGGGGTTGGCCACGGCCTCCAAGCACCTGAGCACGCTGGCACAACTCGGCCTGCTCGAACAGACCGGCAACGGGCCCAGCACGCGTTACGTGCTGCCCCATTGATCGCAGCCCGGAGTGGCTCCGGGCACGGACTGTCACAGCAGCGGACCGCCCGTCGGGCCGCCGCCAACGTGGCGAAGTTCCTCGTTCGTCAGTGGCGTGATCGGGCGCGTGGGCGCCGGTTGCGGGGGAGTCTGGTGTGAAGTGCTCGGTGCCATGGGTTCCTTCAGAAGTGAAGGTACAGGCTATCGGCGTGAAGCCCTCGGCGTCAATGGATTTCCCGGGTTCTTCCTCAATCTGGAGGATGAAGACCGATCACGGCGCGACGACGGCGCCGCTCTCAAACCACCGCTTCAGCAGCGCCCGCTCGTCGTCGGTGATCCCGGTCGCGTTGTTCAGCGGCATCAGCTTCAGCACCACCGCCTGCTGATACACCTGCTGCGCATGCGCGGCGATGCCCTGCGGCGAGTCGAGCCGCACGCCCTTGCTCGCGAGCTGCTCGTTGTGGCACATCACGCAGCGCGTGCCGATCACCTGCTGCACCTGCGCGAACGTGACGGGCTGCGCTGACTGCACGGTGGGCCCGGGCGCCGGCGCCAGCCACACCGCGACGCCCAACAAGAGCACCGTGCCGGCCACCGCGAACTCCCACGGCACCCGCTTGCCCTGCACCAGCGCCTTGTGCCGCGCGACGAATACATGGCGGATCAGCGCGCCCGCGAGCATCACCAGCACCAGCACCGCCCAGTTGTGCGGCGCGCCGTACAGGAAGCCGTAGTGGTTGCTGAGCATCGCCGCCAGCACCGGCAGCGTGAAATACGTGTTGTGCACGCTGCGCTGCTTCGCGCGCTGGCCGTGCACCGGGTCGACCGGCTGGCCGGCGCGCATCTGCGCGATCACGGTGCGCTGGCCGGGGATGATCCAGAAGAACACGTTGGCGCTCATCGCCGTCGCCATCATCGCGCCGACCAGCAGGAAGGCGGCCCGCCCGGCGAACAGCTGGCACGCGAGCCACGCACCGAGCACCACCACCACCGCGACGGCCGCGCCGACGATGCGGTCGCCGTTCACGCGCCGGCCGAACGCGCGGCAGATGCCGTCGTACACCACCCAGAACACCGCGAGGAAGGCCAGCGCCGCCGTGATCGCGCCGGCCGGCGACCATGCATGCACCCGCTGGTCGATCAGGAAGGTGCTGGCCTGCCACAGGTACAGCACCGTGAACAGCGCGAAGCCGGTCAGCCAGGTGGAGTAGCTCTCCCAGTAGAACCAGTGCAGGTGCGCCGGCAGCGACTTCGGCGCCACCATGTACTTCTGCGGGTTGTAGAAGCCGCCGCCGTGCACCGCCCACAGCTCGCCGTCGACGCCCTTGTCCTTCAGGTCCGGCGCCTCGGGCTTCAGCAGGCTGTTGTCGAGGAAGACGAAGTAGAACGACGAGCCGATCCACGCGATCGCGACGACGACGTGCGCCCAGCGCAGCAGCAGGTTGAGCCAGTCGAGCACATAGGCTTCCATGCGCGTCAGCTGCCGCGGTAGGTGGAGTAGGCCCAGGGGCTTGCGAGCAGCGGCACGTGGTAGTGGGCGCTGGTGTCGGCCAGGCCGAAGTCGAGCGGCACGCTGTCGAGGAAGGGCGGGTCGGGCAGCGCGACGCCGCGTGCGCGGAAGTAATCGGCCAGCTCGAACACCAGGCGGTAGCGGCCGGCGATGAAATCGGCGCCTTCCAGCAAGGGGCCGCCGGCGCGGCCGTCGGCGTCGAGCTGCACGCTGCGCAAGAGCTGCGGCGTCGAACCGTCGATGCGGTAGAGCCGCACCGCCATCCCCGCAGCCGGGCAACCGTTCATCGTGTCGAGCACGTGCGTCGTCAGTTTTCCCATGGTGGCGAAAGTGTATACACTTTGCCATGCCCCGCGCCATCCCCGCCAGATCGGCGGCCCCGTTGAAGCAGATCCGCCCCGCGCGGGCGCGCGCCGACGCGGCCGATGGGGGCACCACGCAGCGCATCGTCGACGCCATCACCACCGCGATCGTCGAGCGCCGGCTGATGCCCGGCACCAAGCTCGCCGAGCAGAAGATCGCCGACCTGTTCAAGGTCTCGCGCACGCTGGTGCGCCAGGCGCTGAACCAGCTCAGCCGCGACAAGCTGATCACGCTCGAGCCGGCGCGCGGCGCGCGCGTCGCGATGCCCAGCGTCGACGAGGCGCGCCAGGTGTTCGAGGTGCGCCACATGATCGAGGCCGCGCTGGTGCGCCGCGCCGCCGGCGCGCTCGATGCCGCGCAGCTCACCGCGCTGCGTGCCCACCTCGCCGCCGAGCAAGAGGCCGTGCTGCGCACCGACGTCACCGGCCGCACCCGGCTGCTGGCGGATTTCCACGTCGTGCTCGCGCGCATGCTCGGCAACGAGGTGCTGGCCGAGCTGCTGGCCGACCTGGTGTCGCGCTCGTCGCTGATCTCGCTGATGTACCAGTCGGCGCATTCGGCCGAACACTCCTTCGAGGAGCACGTGGCCATCGTCGACGCACTGGAGCGGCGCGACGCGCGTGCCGCGGTGCGCCTGATGCAGTCCCACCTGCGCAGCGTCGAGCGCAACCTGCAGCTCGACCCGCGCGTCCCTGATCTTGCCGGCGCCCGGCCGGCGCACGCCTGACCGCCATGCCATCACCTTCCTACCCCCGCGACCTCGCCGGCTACGGCGAACACCCTCCGCATGCCGAATGGCCGGGCGGCGCCCGCATCGCGGTGCAGTTCGTGCTGAACTACGAAGAGGGCGGCGAGAACAGCGTGCTGCACGGCGATGCCGGCAGCGAGCAGTTCCTGTCCGAGATGTTCAACCCGGCCGCCTACCCGGCGCGCCACCTGTCGATGGAGTCGATCTACGAGTACGGCTCGCGCGTCGGCGTGTGGCGGCTGTTGCGCGAGTTCGAGCGGCGCGCGCTGCCGCTCACGGTGTTCGGCGTGTCGATGGCGCTGGAGCGCCACCCCGAATTGACGCAAGCCTTTGTCGAACTCGACCACGAGATCGCCTGCCACGGCTGGCGCTGGATCCACTACCAGCAGATGGACGAGGCCACCGAGCGCCAGCACATGGACATCGGCATGGACATCATCCACAAGCTGACCGGCGACCGCGCCTTCGGCTGGTACACCGGCCGCGACAGCCCGAACACCCGCCGCCTGGTGGCCGACTACGGCGGCTTCGAGTACGACAGCGACTACTACGGCGACGACCTGCCGTTCTGGATGCAGGTGCGCAAGACCGACGGCAGCCTCGCGCCGCACCTGGTGGTGCCGTACTCGCTCGACACCAACGACATGCGCTTCTCGCTGCCGCAGGGCTTCGCGACCGGCGACGACTTCTTCACCTACCTGCGCGACAGCTTCGACGTGCTGTACGCCGAGGGCGACGAATCGCCGCGCATGATGAACATCGGCATGCACTGCCGGCTGCTCGGGCGGCCCGGGCGCTTCCGCGCGCTGCAGCGCTTTCTCGACCACATCGAGGCGCATGACCGGGTGTGGGTCTGCCGCCGCGTCGACATCGCGCGCCACTGGAAGAGCGTGCATCCGTTCAACGCCGACAACGCCTGGATCTGGACATGAGCATCAGCCTGCAGCAACTGAACGAGGCGACGGTCGAGGGCTTCGTCGCGCTGCTCGACGGCGTCTACGAGCATTCGCCGTGGATCGCCGAGCGGGCCTTCGCCGCGGCGCCTTTCACCAGTCTGGCGCAGCTGAAGCACGCGCTGGTGCAGGTGGTGCGCGATGCCGGACGCGACGAGCAGCTCGCGCTGGTGCGTGCCCACCCCGAGCTGGCCGGCAAGGCAAAGGTCGCGTTGACGCGCGAATCGGCCGGCGAGCAATCGGTGTCCGGCCTCACGCAGTGCACGCCGCAGGAGTTCGCGCGCCTGCAGGCCTTGAACGCGGCCTATGCGGCGCGCTTCGGCTGGCCCTTCATCCTGGCCGTGCGCGGCCCGCGCGGCAGCGGGCTCACGCGCACGCAGGTCATCGAGACCTTCGCGCGCCGCGTCGAAGGCCATGCCGATGTCGAACTGGCCGAATGCCTGCGCCAGATCGACCGCATTGCCGAACTGCGGCTGGACGACAAGTTCGGCAGCGAGCCGACGCTGGGCAACCAGGTCTGGGACTGCGCCGAGCTGCTCGCGCAGCACAGCGACCCGGGCTATGCCGAGCACGGCCAGTTGACGGTCACCTACCTGACCGATGCGCACCGCGCCTGCCAGCGGCAACTGGTGCGCTGGATGCACGATTGCGGCTTCGACGAGGTGTCGGTCGATGCGGTCGGCAACGTGGTCGGCCTTTATCACGGCAGCGATCACGCCGCGCCGCGCCTGCTGACCGGCTCGCACTTCGACACCGTGCGCAACGGCGGCCAATACGACGGCCGGCTCGGCATCCTGGTGCCGATGGTCTGCGTGCGCGAGCTGCAGCGCGCCGGCCGCCGGCTGAAGCATGGCATCGAGGTGGTCGGCTTCGCGGAAGAAGAAGGCCAGCGCTACAAGGCCACCTTCCTCGGCTCGGGCGCGCTGATCGGGCAGTTCGACACCCGCTGGCTCGACCAGCAGGATGCCGACGGCATCGCGATGCGCGACGCGATGCGCAGCGCCGGCCTCGACCCCGCGAAGATCCCTGCGCTGCGGCGCGACCCGGCGCAGTACCTCGGCTTCGTCGAGGTCCACATCGAGCAGGGCCCGGTGCTCGACGAGCTCGACCTGCCGTTGGGTGTCGTCACGTCGATCAACGGCAGCGTTCGCTACCTCGGCGAGGTGATCGGCATGGCCAGCCATGCCGGCACGACGCCGATGGACCGGCGCCGCGATGCCGCGACCGCGGTGGCCGAGCTGGCGCTGTACGTCGAAGAGCGCGCCGCCGCGCAGCCGAACCTGGTCGGCACCGTCGGCATGCTGAGCGTGCCGAACGGCTCGATCAACGTCGTGCCCGGGCGCTGCGTGTTCAGCCTCGATCTGCGCGCGACCACCGACGAGGCGCGCGATGCGCTGGCACGCGACGTGGTGGCCGAGCTGGAACGGATCTGCCAGCGGCGCGGCCTGCACCACACGCTCGAAGAGACGCTGCGCGCGTCGGCCGCGCCGAGTGCGCCGGCCTGGCAACAGCGCTGGGAGCGCGCGGTCGAGGCGAGCGGCCTGCCGGTGCACCGCATGCCCAGCGGCGCCGGCCACGATGCGATGAAGCTGCACGAGGTGATGCCGCAGGCGATGCTGTTCCTGCGCGGCGGCAATTCCGGCATCAGCCACAACCCGCTGGAAACCATCACCAACCACGACGCGCAGCTGTGCGTCGAGGCCTTCCAGCACCTGCTGGACCACCTGGAGACGACATGAGCGACGACACGTACGCGCGCCTCGATGCGTGGATCGACGCGCATTTCGACGAGCAGACCCGGTTCCTGCAAGCCTTGGTGCAGGTGCCCACCGACACGCCGCCGGGCAACAACGCGCCGCATGCCGAGCGCACCGCGGCCCTGCTGGCGGGCTTCGGCTTCGAGGCCGAGCGGCACGTGGTGCCGGGCGACGAGGTGCGTGCCGCCGGCATGGAGAGCATCACCAACCTGATCGTGCGCCGCCGCTATGGGAAGGGTGACGAGGGCCCGACCATCGCACTGAACGCCCACGGCGACGTGGTGCCGCCCGGTGAAGGCTGGGCGCACGGGCCGTACAGCGGCGACATCGAGGACGGCAAGCTCTACGGCCGCGCATCGGCGGTCAGCAAGAGCGATTTCTCGACCTACACCTTTGCGGTGCGGGCGCTCGAGGCGCTGGGCGTGCCATTGAAGGGCGGCATCGAGCTGCACTTCACCTACGACGAGGAGTTCGGTGGCGAACTCGGCCCCGGCTGGCTGTTGAAGCACGGCCTCACGACGCCCGACCTGCTGATCGCCGCCGGCTTCAGCTACCAGGTGGTGACGGCGCACAACGGCTGCCTGCAGATGGAGGTGACGGTGCACGGCCGCATGGCGCATGCGGCGATTCCCGACACCGGCATCGACGCGCTGCAGGGTGCGGTCGCGCTGCTGAACGCGCTGTATGCGCAGAACGCGCTGTACCGGCAGGTGACGTCGAAGGTGCCGGGCATCCGCCACCCGTACCTCAATGTGGGGCGCATCGAGGGCGGCACCAACACCAACGTGGTGCCGGGCAAGGTGGTGCTGAAGCTCGACCGCCGGATGATCCCGGAGGAGAACCCGGTCGAGGTCGAGGCCGCGCTGCGGACGGTGATCGCCGACGCGGCGGCGCAGGTGCCGGGCATCACCGTCGAGATCCGCCGGCTGCTGCTGGCGCACGCGCTGCAGCCGCTGCCGGGCAACCGGACGCTGGTCGAGGCGCTGCAGCGGCATGGCGAGGCGGTGTTCGGCGAGCCGATTCCCACCTCGGGCTCGCCGCTGTACACCGACGTGCGGCTGTACAGCGAGCGTGGCATTCCGGCGGTGATCTACGGTGCCGGGCCGCGCACGGTGTTCGAGAGCAACGCGAAGCGGGCCGACGAGCATGTGGTGCTCGAGGACCTGCGGCGGGCGACCCAGGTGGTGGCGCGCGCCTTGCATGATCTTTGTAGCCCGGATGCCAATCCGGGTTCGTGATTCATGCCTCCCGGATTGGCATCCGGGCTACGGAGTTCGCATGTTCATTCGCACGTTGGTCCTCGCCACCGTCTTCCTCGCGCAGGCCGCATCGGCCCAGGACATCCCCGTCAAGTTCCAGCTCGACTGGCGCTTCGAAGGCCCGGCGGCGATGTTCCTGGTGCCGGCCGCGAAGGGCTACTTCAAGGCCGAGAAGCTCGACGTCACGATCGACGCCGGCAACGGCTCGGGCGGCGCCGTCGCGCGAGTCGCGTCGGGCGCGTACGACATGGGCTTCGCCGACCTCGCGGCGCTGATGGAGTTCCACGCCAACAACCCGACCGCGCCGAACAAGCCGGTGGCGGTGATGATGGTCTACAACAACACGCCGGCCGCGGTGCTGGCGTTGAAGAAATCCGGCATCCGGACGCCGGCCGACCTGAACGGCAAGAAGCTCGGCGCGCCGGTGTTTGATGCCGGCCGCAAGGCCTGGCCGATCTTCGCGAAGGCCAACGGCATCGGCACCGTGGCCTGGACCGCGATGGACCCGCCGCTGCGCGAGACCATGCTGGTGCGCGGCGACATCGACGCGATCACCGGCTTCTCGTTCACCTCGCTGCTGAACCTGGAGGCGCGCGGCGTGAAGGCCGACGACGTGGTCGTGCTGCCGTACCCGCAGTACGGCGTGAAGCTGTACGGCAACGCGGTCATCGTGTCGCAGGAGTTCCTGAAGAAGAACCCGGACGCGGTGAAGGCCTTCCTGCGCGCGTTTGCCAAGGGCATGAAGGACGTGGTGGCCGATCCGGCCGCGGCGGTCGCGACTGTGAAGGCGCGCGACGGCATCGTCAACGAGGCGCTGGAACTGCGGCGCCTGAAGCTCACGCTCGATGCGACGGTGCTGACCGCCGATGCGCGGGCCGAGGGCTTCGGCACGGTGCTGGCACCGCGGCTGAGCCTGATGGCCAGCCAGGTGTCCGACGCGTTCGGCACCAAGGAGCGCGTGAACCCGGCGGCCGTGTGGAGCGACGCCTACCTGCCGGATGCGGCCTCGCGCAACATCTTCGCGGTCGCGCGCAAGTGAGCCCGTCAGGGGACCACGGCCGACACCTGGAACATCAGCGCCGAGTTGCCCAGCACGTTGACCTGGGTCGACACGGTGGGCGTCAGCTGCCAGCCGACCGTCAGCACCAGGCCCGGCGAGAAGCCCTTGTAGTTCAGCGGCACCTTGTCGTCGAACGGCGGTTTGTAGCCGTAGATCAGGCCGGCGGTCCACTGCGCGTAGAGCCGGTTCCACTCGCTGAAATCGGTCAACCGCTGGCCGACGTAGGCATAGGCGCTCGGCTGCCCGAACGAGTTGCTGAAGTAGGTGAAGCCCGAGACCACGCCGTTCGGCCGCTCGCGCTCGACCCCCACCATCCACACGTAGTGGTGGTCGGGGTCGCGCGAGTAGTGGTAGGTCGCCGGCGAATACATCAGGCGCCAGACATCCTCACTTACAGTGGCCGGCGGCGCTTCGGGCGCGTCAGGGGCAGCGGGTACGGTTTGCGCGGGGGTGCAGATCGACACGCCGCAGGCGCACACGGCAGACGCCAGGGCAGGAAACTTCATGGCGCTGATTGTCGCGAACTCTCGACCTGGTTTTTGGAGGCAGGCATCCAGGCTTGTCGGATGGCTGTGCGCATCGGTGTCGTGCGTTGTCATGCTGCAAGGCTGTGCGTGGTGGGACCTGAAGCAGAGGCAATGGGTGTTCCGGCCCTCGCCGGGGCAACCGGCCGAGTTCGCACTGCGGCCGGGCGACCTGTCGTATGCGGTGGCGGTGCCTGGGGTAACACCCGGGATGCAGGACCGGCTGCAGCTGTGGTGGATGCCGAACGCCGACCCGCAGGCACCGACGCTGCTGTACCTGCACGGCACCTTTCGCGCGCTGTACCGCAACCTGCCGAAGATCGACGCGCTGCGCGATGCCGGCTTCTCGGTGCTGGCGGTCGACTACCGCGGCTGGGGCGAGAGCACGCGGCTGATCCCGTCGCAGGCGACGATCCTGGCCGATGCCGACAGCGCGTGGGCCGAGCTGGTGAGGCACCAGCCCGATCCGGGGCGGCGCGTGATCTTCGGGCATTCGATGGGCGGCGGCGTGGCGGTTGACCTCGCGAGCCGCAAGCGCGCCGGGCGCGACTACGGCGGCCTGATCCTGGAGTCGACCTTCACGCGGCTGCCCGACGTGGCCGCCGAGCTCGGCGTGGTCGGCACGATGGTCTCGTGGCTCGCGACCGAGAAGTTCGATTCGATCGACAAGATCGGCCGCATCGACGCCCCGATCCTGATCATGCACGGCAGCGCCGACGACACGGTGCCGGTGACGCTCGGCCGCGCGCTGCGCGATGCGGCGCCGGCCGGCACGCGCTGGGTCGAGTTCAGCGGCGGCTCGCACAGCCGGCTGCACGACGACGATCCGGCGCTGTACCGCGAGGCGGTCAAGTCGTTGATCTCGCGCCTCGCCCCCTCGTCACCGCCGGCCTCCCGATGAATCCACCGCTGCCGCCTTTCGTCGACTTCCGCAAGGTCTGGCTCGCCTACGACGACGAGCTGCTCGCGCGTGGCCAGTTCGCGGTCGAGGACATCTCGCTGCGGGCGCAGCCGGGCGAGTTCATCGCGATCGTCGGGCCCTCGGGTTGCGGCAAGTCGACCTTCATGAAGCTCGCGACCGGGCTGAAGCGGCCGTCGCAAGGCACGGTGCTGGTCGACGGCCGCGAGGTCGCCGGGCCGCTGAAGATCACCGGCATGGCCTTCCAGGCGCCGTCGCTGCTGCCGTGGCGCAGCACGCTGCGCAACGTGCTGCTGCCGTTGGAGATCGTCGAGCCGCACCGCTCGCAATTCCGCGCCCGCCGCGCCGAGTACGAGGCGAAGGCGCGCGCGCTGCTGGCGAGCGTGGGCCTGGCGGGCTACGAAGACAAGTTCCCGTGGCAGCTGTCCGGCGGCATGCAGCAGCGCGCATCGATCTGCCGAGCGCTGATCCATGAACCGAAGATGCTGCTGCTCGACGAGCCGTTCGGCGCGCTCGACGCGTTCACGCGCGAGGAGCTGTGGTGCACGCTGCGCGACCTGCAGGCGGCGCAACGCTTCAACGTGATCCTGGTGACGCACGACCTGCGCGAGGCGGTGTTCCTCGCCGACACGGTGCACGTGATGAGCCGCGGCCCGGGGCGCATGCTGGCGCGCCGCGAGATCGGCTTCGAGCGGCCGCGCGACCTCGCGCTCACCTACACCCGCGAGTTCAGCGACGTGGTGCTCGAGCTGCGCGAGCACATCGGCAGCATCCGCCGCGCACCGGAGGCGGTGTCGTGACGCGCCGGCAACGCGAGCGCCTCGCGCCGTGGCTGCTGCTGGCCGCGGTGCTGCTGCTCTGGGAGCTGGCGTGCCGCGGCTTCGGCATCTCCGATTTCATCTTTCCGAGTCCGTCGCGCATCGCGCAGCAGCTGTGGGAGTTCCATGCGGTGATTGCCGCGCATGCATGGCGTACGTTCTGGGTCACGATGCTGGGCTTCGGGCTGGCGATCGTCGTCGGCGTGCTGCTGGGCGTGCTGGTCGGCAGCTCGCGGCTGGCGTATGCGGCGATGTACCCGCTGATGACGGCCTTCAACGCGCTGCCGAAGGCGGCGTTCGTGCCGATCCTGGTCGTGTGGTTCGGCATCGGGGTCGGACCGGCGGTGCTGACGGCGTTCCTGATCTCTTTCTTCCCGATCACGGTCAACATCGCGACCGGCCTCGCGACGCTGGAGCCGGAGCTGGAGGACGTGCTGCGCGTGCTCGGCGCGCGGCGCACCGATGTGCTGCTGAAGGTCGGGCTGCCGCGCTCGATGCCATATTTCTACGCGTCGCTGAAGGTCGCGATCACGCTGGCCTTCGTCGGCACGACGGTGTCGGAGATGACGGCCGCCAACGAGGGCATCGGCTACCTACTGATCTCGGCCGGCTCGTCGATGCAGATGGGGCTGGCGTTCGCCGGGCTGGTGGTGGTGGGCGCGATGGCGATGGGGATGTACGAGCTGTTCGCGGTGGTCGAGCGGCGCACGACGGGGTGGGCGCATCGGGGGGCGGGGGCGGCATAAGCACGCCGGGGCGTGATGACTGGTAGCAGCCGTTCAGCCTGAGGTATCGAAGGCCCTCTCGATGCCCGAATGGCGTGTGTTCGTGTAGCCCGGGTGACAACCCGGGATCGTGAGCGACGAATCCCGGATTCGCATCCGGGCTACGGGGAGTTTGCGTTGACCACTTTCTAAGAATTTGGAAGAATCCCGGCTTTCCTCTCGTTGGCACCGGAAGCTCGATGCAACTGCCGCGCACGACCATTGATCACGAAACCCTGCAGAACCTGGTCGACGCAGGTAAAACTGTGCGCGCCGAGGTGGTTGGTCAGGCGGGAGCCTGGGGCGTGGTCATCAGGCATGGGCGTTCGCATCAGACGCTTGCGGCGCGCCGCGGCCACACCCGACTCTTTCGCCGCTTCGAGACGCTGGCGAGCTACTTGAAAGAAATGGGCATCACGGCCTTTCATGTCGATGCGGCTGAATACGAAGCAGCCGTTGGCGCTTCTGACGCCACGGATCGTCGAAGCAGCGTGGCATCCGAGCGCATGAAGCATGCGCACGAGGCCGCGGCTTACGACAAGTGGTTCCGCGCCAGCGTGCAGGCTTCGATCGACGATCCCCGGCCGAGCGTCAGTGACGAAGATGCGCGTGCGCAGTTCGAAGCGCGCCGCGCCGCGCTGCGCCGGCGTGCCAAGACGGGTTGATCATTGAAACGGCTCGCATGGCGCCCGATGGCGCTCAGGGATCGCATGGCGATCGAGGATCACATTGCGAGTGACAACCCGCTCGCGGCGGCTGAACTCGACGAGGAGTTCGAATTGAAGGCGGAACTCGCCCGGTCGAATCCGACGCTGTACAAGGTGGGTCGCGTCAAGGGCACACGTGAGATCGTTGTGCGGCCCCACGACCTGATGGTCTATCGTGTCACGCCGCAGGCGGTCGAGGTTCTGCGTGTACTCCATACCGCGCTTCGCTGGCCGAAGAAGGGCTGAGGGGGCGCCGCCGGCCTTGTGGCCCGGATGCCAATCCGGGATCGTGACCGACACATCCCGGATTGGCATCCGGGCTACGGCGAATACGGCGCGGCCAGCCCCACATAGTCCTTGCGCAACGGCGCCGCATAGTCCCCGCGCTTGCTCGTCCCGAGCCTCATCGCGACCAGCCCCTCGGCCAGCTTGACCGCCGCTGCGACGCCATCCACCACCGGCACGCCCAGCTCGGCCTGCAGCCGCGCGCACAGGTCGGCCATCCCTGCGCAGCCCAGCACGATCGCGCCGGAGCGGTCGCGCTCCAGCGCCTGCTGTGCGCTCGCCAGGATGCGCGCATAGGCGTCGCTCGCCGGGTCGTCGAGCTCCAGCACCGCGATGTCGGTGCCGTGGATGCCGCGGCAGCGTCGCTCGAAGCCGTACTGCAGCACCAGGTGCTCGGCGATCACGCAGGTGCGCGTCAGCGTCGTGACGACCGAGAAGCCGGTCGCCAGCAGCGATGCGCAGTGGAACGCCGCCTCCGCGATGCCGATCACCGGCCCGTGCGCCAGCTCACGCGCGGCGTGCAGCCCCGGGTCGCCGAAGCAGGCGATGACGTGCGCATTGGCGCCGCCCAGCTCACCGGCGCGCACCTGTTCGGTCACCCCGGCGGCGGCCCACACGTCGTCGTGGTGCCCCTCGATCGACGGTGCACCAAAGCTCGGCTGCACCGCATCGATCACGGTGCCGGGCGCGGCCACCGCGCGCGCGGCCTCGCCGATCTTGGCGGTCATCGACGCGCTGGTATTGGGGTTGATCACGCGGATCTTCATCGTCGGCTCCTCTGTGCGATGGGCTGCTTTGTATACAAAGCGGGCCTGGGTGTCGCCATCAGCTGAGCAAGTCGTGCGCCTGCACGTTGCCCGACAGCGCCCCAAATCTGGGCGAGCCATCTGGCACATGCTTTGCATACAGCCGGACCCATGAAGCCCGACTCGTCCCTGGTGCTCACCTCGCTCGTCAAGCGTTACGGCAACACCGTCGCCGTCGACGGCATCGACCTGACGATTCCCTCCGGCAGCTACTGCTGTTTGCTCGGACCCTCGGGCTGCGGCAAGACCTCGACGCTGCGCATGATCGCCGGCCATGAGCTCGCGAGCGACGGGCAGATCCTGCTCGGCGGCAAGTACATCACCTACAGCGCCGCCGCCGACCGCGGCACCGCGATGATGTTCCAGAGCTACGCGCTGTTTCCGCACCTGAGCGTGCTCGACAACGTCGCCTTCAGCTGGAAGATGCGCGGCAAGGCGCCGGCCGAGCGCCATGCGCGGGCGCGCGAGCTGCTCGCGCTGGTCGCGATGACGCCCTACCTCGCGCGCCTGCCGAGCGAGCTGTCCGGCGGGCAGCAGCAGCGCGTGGCGCTGGCGCGCGCGCTGATGACCGAGCCGCGCGTGCTGCTGCTCGACGAGCCGCTGTCGGCGCTGGATCCGTTCCTGCGCGTGCAGATGCGCGCCGAGCTGAAGCGCTGGCAGCAGGAGCTCGGCTTCACCTTCGTGCACGTGACGCACTCGCAGGAAGAGGCGATGGCGCTGGCCGACCAGGTGGTCGTGATGAACCAGGGCCGCATCGAGCAGACCGGCTCGCCGCGCGAGGTGTTCAACGCGCCGCGCAGCGAGTTCGTCGCACGCTTCATGGGCGCGCACAACGTGATCGCGTCGCCGGCCGGTCACATCGCCGTGCGCGCCGACCGCATGCGGCTGCAACGCCATGCCGACACCGACGGCCGCGCCGCCGCGGTGCGTGCCGTCGAATACCAGGGCACTTATGTGCAGGTGAGCCTGGCGCCGCAGGGCGAGGCGGCCGACGCGCACTGGACGGCCACCGTCTCCGATGCCAGCTTCGACGCCGCGCCGTTCGCGCCCGGCGACACCGTCTACGTGAGCTGGGCTGCCCACGAGGCGCATGCGCTGGCTTGAACCGTTTCCGTTCCCACAAACACCCCGAGGAGCCTCCCATGTCCGACCACAACGATCCGACCGCCACACCGAAGCTCGGCCGCCGCACGCTGCTGAAGGGCGCGGCGGCCGCCGGCAGCGCGCTGGCCTTCCCGTTCGTGCATGCGCAAGAGAAGATCACGCTGCGCTACCTGGGCACCGCGGTGAACCAGGACAAGGCCATCGCCGACAAATTCAAGGCCGACACCGGTATCGAGATCCAGTACATCCCGGTCACCACCGACGACGTGACCAAGCGTGCCGTCACCGCGCCGAACTCGTTCGACCTGATCGACACCGAGTACTTCTCGCTGAAGAAGATCCTGCCGACCGGCAACCTGCTGGGCATCGACACCAAGCGCATCAAGAACGCCGACAAGATCACCACGCTGTTCACGAAGGGGGAGGTCGGCGGCAAGAAGGTCGGCGACCAGGGCACCGCGCCGAAGAAGGTGATGTACGTCGCGTCGCCGACCGCGAAGGACTTCGCGAAGGAGTCGACGCAGTTCATGACGCTGATCCCCACCGTCTACAACGCCGACACGCTGGGCATCCGGCCCGACCTGATCAAGCGCCCGATTGAAAGCTGGAAGGAGCTCTTGAACCCCGAGTTCAAGGGCAAGGCCGCGATCCTGAACATCCCGTCGATCGGCATCATGGATGCGGCGATGGTGGTCGAGGCGGCGGGCCTCTACAAGTACCCCGACAAGGGGAACATGACGAAGAAGGAAATCGACCTGACGATCAAGACGCTGATCGAGGCGAAGAAGGCCGGCCAGTTCCGCGCGCTGTGGAAGGATTTCAACGAGAGCGTGAACCTGATGGCCTCGGGCGAGGTCGTGATCCAGTCGATGTGGTCGCCGGCCGTCACTGCCGTGCGCACCAAGGGCATCGCCTGCACCTTCCAGCCGCTGAAGGAAGGCTACCGCGCCTGGGCCGCCGGCTTCGGCGTGCCGAAGACGGTGAGCGGCAAGAAGGCCGATGCGGTCTACGAGTTCATCAATTGGTTCCTCGACGGCTGGGCCGGCGCGTACCTGAACCGCCAGGGCTACTACAGCGCGGTGCTGGAGACCGCCAAGGCCAAGATGGAGGCCTACGAATGGGCCTACTGGATGGAAGGCAAGGCGGCTGCGCAGGACATCAAGTCGCCCAACGGCGACCTGCTGGCCAAGGCGGGCAGCGTGCGCGACGGCGGCAGCTACGAGACACGCATGGGCGGCATCGCCTGCTGGAACGCGATCATGGACGAGAACGCGTACATGGTTCAGAAGTGGAACGAGTTCGTCGCCGCCTGAACTGAGCGCCCATGAGCAGCACGAAGCCCCTTCGCGTTTCGGCCTGGCTGCAGGCCGCGCCGTTCTCGCTGGTGTTCGTGCTGTTCCTCGTGCTGCCGCTGCTGCTGGTGGTGACGGTGAGCTTTTGGCGCGCCACCGACTACGAGCTGATCCCGGCCTTCACCGCGCAGAACTACCTCGACGTCTTCAACGAGACCACGCTGCGGACCTACCTGTCGACGCTGAAGTTCTGCTTCCTCGTCTGGCTTGTCACGCTGCTGATCGGCTTCGCGGTGGCGTACTTCCTGGCCTTCCATGTGCGCTCGGTCGGCGCGCAGACGCTGCTGTTCATCGTCTGCACCGTGCCGTTCTGGACCTCCAACGTGATCCGCATGATCTCGTGGGTGCCGCTGCTCGGGCGCAACGGGTTGATCAACCAGGGGCTGCAGGCGGCCAACGTGATCGACTCGCCGATCGAGTGGCTGCTGTTCAGCGATTTCTCGGTGGTGCTCGCCTTCGTGCACCTGTACACGATGTTCATGATCGTGCCGATCTTCAACTCGATGATGCGCATCGACCGCGCGCTGATCGAGGCGGCGCGCGATTCGGGCGCGAGCGGCTGGCAGACGGTGTGGAACGTGGTCGTGCCGCTGAGCCGCACCGGCATCATCATCGGCTCGATCTTCGTCATCACGATCGTGATGGGCGATTTCGTCACCATCGGCGTGATGGGCGGCCAGCAGATCGCCTCGGTCGGCAAGATCATCCAGGTGCAGACCTCGTACCTGCAGTTCCCGATGGCCGCGGCCAACGCGGTGATCCTGCTGGCGGTGGTGCTGATGATGATCTGGGGCCTGACCCGGCTCGTCGACATCCGCAAGCAGCTCTGATGCACGTCGACAAGCGCCCCCGCAGCTTCTACGCGCTCGCCGCGGTGTTCGGCGCGTTCGTGCTGTTCCTCTACGGCCCGATGATCACGATCTTCGTGCTGAGCTTCCAGGGGCCCGAGGGCGGGCTCACGTTCCCGATGCGCGGCGTCTCGCTGCACTGGTTCGCGAAGCTGTGGGAAGGCATGGGCGTGGTCGACATCGCGGCCGCGTTCCGGCGTTCGGTGGCGCTGGGCACCGTCGTGATGCTGCTGACGGTGCTGCTGTCGCTCGGTGCCGGCCTCGCGTTCCGCAAGAAGTTCTCCGGCTCGGGCGTGCTGTTCTACACCTCGGTCGCGAGCCTGATCATGCCGTCGATCGTGGTATCGCTCGGCATCGGGCTGCAGTTCCGGCTGATCGACACCGCATTGCGGGGCGTGCTGGAAAGCCTCGGCGCGACCGGCCTGCTCGAGAGCTACGGCACCGCGATGGGCCTGTACACCTCGGCGCTCGGCGCGCACATGACCTGGACGCTGCCGTTCGGGCTGCTGATCATGCTGGCGGTCTTCAACCGCTTCAACCCGGCCTTCGAGGAGGCGGCGGCCGACCTGGGCGCGACGCCGTGGCAGAGCTTCCGCCACGTGGTGCTGCCGCTGATCGCGCCGAGCCTGGTGGGGGTCGGCATGTTCGGCTTCACGCTGAGTTGGGACGAGATCGCGCGCACCTCGCAGGCGATCGGCGACGTCAACACGCTGCCGCTGGAGCTGCAGGGGCTGACGAGCACCGTGACCACGCCGGCCATCTATGCGCTCGGCACGGTGACGACGGTCGTGTCGTTCGTGGTGATGGGCTGCACGCTGGCGCTGGTGAAGTGGCTCGGGAAGCGCCGCGGCGCGTGACGATGGCCGAAGCGTCCGCGGCGATCGGCGGTGCCGATCGGGTCTATGAAGCGATCTATGCCGCGGTGATCGACCACCGCCTCGTGCCCGGCTCGCGGCTGCGCGAGGAGGAGCTGGCGCAGACCTTCGCGGTGTCGCGCACGCTGGTGCGGCAAGCGCTGCACAAGCTCGCGCAGGACGGCGTGATCGTGCTGCGGCCGAACCGCGGCGCGCAGGTGCCCGAGCCGACGCGGCGCGACGGCGAGCATGTGTTCGATGCGCGGCGCGTGGTCGAGTGCGAGGTCGCGCGGCGGCTGGCCGGCAAGCTGAGCGCCGAGCAACTGGCCGAGCTGCGCCAGCTGGTCGAGGCCGAGGCGCGGGCGACGAAGTCGCAGAACAAGCAGGAGGCGATCCGGCTGTCGGGCGAATTCCACCTGAAGCTCGCGCGGATGAGCGGCAACCCGATCTTCGTGCGCTTGCTCGAGGAATTGCTGCCGACCACCTCGCTGCTGATGGCGCTCTACAAGTCGCCCGGCGAGCCGATGTGTGTGGCACACAGCCACCAGCAACTGCTGCAGGTGCTCGCCAAAGGGGCCGGCGCGGGCGCGTCGACCGAGATGCGGCGGCATCTGAACGAGATCGAGCGCAGCCTGTCGCAGCCGGTGGCGAAGGTGGTGCCTGCGTTGCGGGATGTGTTTCGCGCGTACCGGTGAAGAACCCGGATTGGCATCCGGGCTACGGGACCTGTAGCCCGGATGCCAATCCGGGTTCGGCGCTCGCGAAGCGATAAACCCCCGCCCCATCCACCGACCGCACCAGCTTCCCCGCCAGCCACAGCGCATGCAGATGCGCGATCGACTCCCCCATCGCGAACGTCGTCTGGTGCAGGTCGAGCTTGCGCGCGAACAGCACCGTCAGCAGGTCGGCCGCGCTCTGCGGTGATTTCGCGCAGGCGGTCATCACGTCGGCGAAGCGCTCGTCATGGTGGGTCACCAGCTGCTGGATGCGCGTGTGCATGCCGCGGAACGGCCTGCCGTGCGACGGCAGCACCAGCGTGTCGGCCGGCAGCGCGTTGAAGCGCTGGATCGACGCCAGGTACAGCGGCAGCGGATCGGCCTCGGGTTCCAGGTCGATCACGCTGACGTTGGTCGAGATGCGCGGCAGCAGCATGTCGCCCGAGATCAGCACGCCGAGCTCGGCGCAGTACAGCGACATGTGCTCCGGCGCATGCCCGTAGCCCGAGATGCACTGCCAGCCGTGCCCGCCGATGCTGATCACCATGCCGTCGAGCAGGCGCCGGAACGCGGTGGGCACCTGCGGCACCATCGTCGCGTAGTAGTTGCTGCGCGCCCTGATCTTCGCCACCGCCTCCGGATCGGTCAGCCCGTGGCTGGCCATGAACGCCGCCGCCGCCTCGCCGCCGAAGCCGGTGGTGGAGGTGCTGGCCAGCCGCGCCGCGTTGTAGTCGGTCGCGCTGATCCACAGCCGCACGTTCCAGCGCTCGGTCAGCCAGTGCGCCAGCCCCATGTGGTCCGGGTGCATGTGCGTCACGATCAACCGCAGCACCGGCAGGCCCTGCAGCTCGGTCTCGAACACCTGCTCCCAGGCCGCGCGGGTCGCGTCGTTGGTGATGCCGCAGTCGACGATCGTCCAGCCGGCGCGGCCGTCGAGCTCATCGCGCAGCAGCCAGAGGTTGATGTGGTCCAGCGCGAACGGCAGCTGCATGCGCAGCCAGCGCACGCCGGGCGCCACCTCCAGCGTCCGGCCGGTGTCGGGCAGGCTCTCGCCGAGCGGGTACTGCAGCGCTCGCTCGAGCTCGTTCATCGGCTTGGGGATGGGCGGGGTGGTGGATGTCATGAGGGCAGCTACACTTTACGTATACGTCAATCAGCCGATTCTAGGTTTTCATGCCGCACGCTGCTGTCGCCGAGGTGCCTGCCACCTCGTCCCTCCCGGGAATCACCTACACGATCAGCGAACTCGCGCGCGAATTCGACCTGACGACGCGGGCCATCCGCTTCTACGAGGACTGCGGGCTGCTGTCGCCGCAGCGCGCCGGCCGCAACCGCATCTACACCGCGCGCGACCGCACGCGGCTGAAGCTGACGCTGCGCGGCAAGCGGCTCGGGCTCACGCTGTCCGAGGTGAAGGAGCTGGTCGACATGTACGAGTCGCCGCGCGACACGCAGGCCCAGTTGAAGAAGTTCCTCACCGTGCTGGCGCTGCACCGCCAGCAGCTGGAGCAGCAGATGGCCGACCTGCACGTCACGCTCGACGAGGTGCGCACGCACGAGAAAGAGGCGAAGCGGCTGCTGAATTCGCCCTGACACGTTTCACCCCGAAAAACCGACGGAGACACCCCATGAACCTGCCCGGACTCGACTTCCAGCTCGGCGAAGACATCGATGCGCTGCGTGACACCGTGCGCGCCTTTGCCGAGGCCGAGATCGCCCCGCGCGCTGCCGAGATCGACCGCAGCGACCAGTTCCCGATGGACCTGTGGCGCAAGATGGGCGAGCTCGGCGTGCTCGGCGTCACCGTCAGCGAGGAGTACGGCGGCGCGAACATGGGCTACCTCGCCCACATGATCGCGATGGAAGAGATCAGCCGCGCGTCGGCCAGCGTCGGCCTGAGCTACGGCGCGCACAGCAACCTGTGCGTGAACCAGATCAAGCGCAACGGCAGCGAGGCGCAGAAGCGCAAGTACCTGCCGAAGCTGATCAGCGGCGAGCACGTCGGCGCGCTCGCGATGAGCGAGCCGGGCGCCGGCTCCGACGTCATCAGCATGAAGCTGAAGGCCGAGGACAAGGGCAGCCACTACCTGCTGAACGGCACCAAGATGTGGATCACCAACGGCCCCGACGCCGACACGATGGTGGTCTACGCGAAGACCGAGCCCCAGCTCGGCGCGCGCGGCGTCACGGCCTTCATCGTCGAGAAGGGCATGGCGGGTTTCAGCACCGCGCAGAAGCTCGACAAGCTCGGCATGCGCGGCTCGCACACCGGCGAGATGGTGTTCCAGAACGTCGAGGTGCCGGCCGCCAACGTGCTCGGCAGCCTGAACGGCGGCGCCAAGGTGCTGATGAGCGGCCTCGACTACGAGCGCGCGGTGCTCGCCGCCGGGCCGATCGGCATCATGCAGTCGGTGATGGACAACGTGGTGCCGTACATCCACGACCGCAAGCAGTTCGGCCAGAGCATCGGCGAGTTCCAGCTGATCCAGGGCAAGGTCGCCGACATGTACACCGTGCTGCAGGCCGGGCGTGCCTTCTGCTACACCGTCGGCAAGAACCTCGATGCGCTCGGCGTGGAGCATGTGCGCCAGGTGCGCAAGGATTGCGCGAGCGTGATCCTGTGGTGCGCCGAGAAGGCCACCTGGATGGCCGGCGAAGGCGTGCAGATCTTCGGCGGCAACGGCTACATCAACGAGTACCCGCTCGGCCGTCTCTGGCGTGACGCGAAGCTCTACGAAATCGGCGCGGGCACGTCGGAGATCCGGCGGATGCTGATCGGGCGCGAGTTGTTCGCCGAAACGATGTGAATATGCTGTGCCGCACCGGTTCGGCCCCATTTCCTGACGGCTTTTTGACAGCTTGGGGCGAATATCGCGCGGCACCAAAAAAGCAAGAAAAATCTTCGCGCAGCAGTTCACATCGGCTTGCAATTGAATCGCGAAATGAGTAGGGATATCCCGGCCCATCTTTCTAAGATGCTGTCCATACGGCGCCGTTCGCGCCATACCGGACCATCTGATGTATACCAAACCGACTTCCGCTGTGCAGCGCTTCCGTCTGCACGCGCTGGCCGTCACCGGCCTGTTGGCCGCCACGCTGGCCTTCCCGTTCGCGGCGCTGGCCGCCGAGCCGATCGTGATCGGCCAGGTCGCACCGTTCAGCGGCCCGCAGGCCGTCACCGGCAAGGCGATGAATGCCGGCGCGAAGCTGTACTTCGATGCGGTGAACCTGAAGGGCGGCGTGCGCGGCCGGCCGATCAAGCTGGTGACGCGCGACGACGCGCAGAAGCCCGAGGACAGCGTGCGCCTGACGCGCGAGCTGATCGCCGCCGAGGCGCCGGTCGCGATGATCAGCACGGTGGGCACTGCCAACCTCGAGGCGCTGGCCAAGGACGGCGTCTACACGCAGACCAAGACCTCGCTGGTCGGCGCGGTGTCGGGTGCGGCCACGGTCGTCAAGGCGCCGGGCATGCACATCGTGAAGGCGAGCTACCACGACGAGGTGGGCCGTCTGTTCGACCAACTGTCGCACGTCGGCGTGAAGCGCGTGGGCCTGGTCTACCAGGACGACGGCCTGGGCAAGGACGTGCTGGCCGGTGCGCAGATCGCCGCGCAGGCGCATGGCATCGAACTCGCGGTGACGAGCGGCTACCCGCGCAACACGATCCAGGTCGAGAAGTCGGTCGCCGAGATCATCGACTCGAAGGTGCAGGTGGTGTTCCTCGGCGCGACCACCGCGGCCGGCATCGAGTTCGTCAAGCAGTACGCCGCCAAGGGCGGCCAGGGCATCCTGTACGGCATGTCGATCATCGACACCGATGCGCTGCTGAAGGCGCTCGGCCCGGAGCGTGCGCGTGGCTACGCGTTCTCGGTGGTGCTGCCGCTGCCGCAGCAGAGCAACCTCGCGGTCGTGCGCGAGTACATGCAGCTGAAGGCCGCGTCGAACAACCCGGACCTGTCGGCCCGTTCGATCGAAGGCTTCATCGCCGCGAAGGCGCTGGTCAAGGTGCTGGAGACCACGAACTCGCTGACGCCGGCCGGCGTGACCGCGGCGCTGAATGCAGCCAACGCGATCGACGTCGGTGGCTACACGCTCGACTTCAGCCTGAACGACAAGCCGGGTTCGCACTACGTGAATTTCGCGATGTTCGGCGCGAACGGCAAGATCCTCAACTGATTCCCCGGGCGTCTCGGCCCCGCGGGAGCGGAGGCGGGACGCTCGTGTCCAGGCACGTCGGATCGGTCCGCGTGCAGCCTGGGGATGGATGCGTAAACTGCGTCCGTCTTCGCTGCACTGCAACATCATGACCACCGACCTGCAAGAACTCCTGGACAGCAACCGCCTGTGGGCGCAGCGCACCGAAGCACGCTCGCCGGGCTTCTTCACCGGGCTGCTGAAGCAGCAGGCGCCGCAGTACCTGTGGATCGGCTGCGCCGACAGCCGCGTGCCGGCCAACGAGCTGGTCGACCTGGCGCCGGGCGAGCTGTTCGTGCACCGCAACGTCGCCAACGTGGTGGTGCACTCCGACCTGAACTGCCTGTCGGTGATCCAGTTCGCGACCGACATGCTGAAGGTCAAGCACATCATCGTGGTCGGCCACTCCGGCTGCGGCGGCGTCGCGGCGGCACTGCACGACCGCCACGTCGGCCTCGCCGACAACTGGATCTGCCACGTGAAGGACGTGCGCAACAAGCACCAGGCCTGGCTCGACACGGTGCAGGAGTCGCGCCGCGTCGATGCGCTGTGCGAGCTGAACGTGATCGAGCAGGCGCGCAACGTCTGCCAGACCACCGTCGTCGAAGAGGCCTGGCGGCGCGGCCAGGACCTGGTCGTGCACGGCTGGTTCTACGGCCTGTACAACGGGCTGCTGCAGGACATGAAGATCACGATCGGCCGCGCCGACGAGGTCGGGCCGGCGTACGAAGCGGCGCTGGCCGGGCTGCAGTCGCGCTATGCCTCCATCGGGGCCATCACCGGCTGACGAGGCGCGCCCGATGTTCCCGCAGGCCCTCACCGACGCGCGCGCGTTCGGCATCGCACAGGCGATGCTCGACGGCTTCAACCGCCACTACCGGTTGTTCCGCGCGGCCAGCGCCGGGGCCAAGCAGCGCTTCGAGGTGGCCGACTGGCACGGCCAGCAGCGCGCGCAGCGCGAGCGCATCGAGTTCTACGACCTGCGCGTCGACGAGGCCGTCGAGCGGCTGCAGACCGAGTTCGATGCCGCCAGCCTGAGTTCCGAGGCCTGGCAGGAGGCCAAGCTGCACTACATCGGGCTGCTGACCAACCACCACCAGCCCGAACTCGCCGAGACCTTCTTCAACTCGGTGACGACGAAGATCCTGCACCGCAGCTACTTCAACAACGACTTCATCTTCGTGCGCCCGGCGGTGTCGACCGAGTACATCGAGAACGACGAGCCGGCCTCGCAGCCGACCTACCGCGCCTACTACCCGACGCGCGAGACGCTGCGCGAGACCTGGCTGCGCGTGGTGCACAACTTCCAGCTCGACTGCGAGTTCGAGGACCTCGAACGCGACATCGACCACGTGCTGGCGGCGGTGAACGAGCAGATGGGCGATTTCCGGCCGCGCGCGAACTTCCAGATCCAGGTGCTGAGCTCGCTGTTCTTCCGCAACAAGGGCGCGTATGCGGTCGGCAAGGTGATCAACGGCTTCCGCGAAACGCCGTTCGCGCTGCCGATCCTGCACAGCGCCGGCGGCAAGGGCCTGACGATCGACACCGTGCTGCTCAGCGAGGACGACCTGCTGATGCTGTTCAGCTTTGCGCGGGCGTACTTCCTGGTCGACATGGAGATCCCGTCGGCGTACGTGCAGTTCCTGCGCACGCTGATGCCGCGCAAGCCGCGTTCGGAGCTGTACAGCGCGCTCGGGCTGCAGAAGCAGGGCAAGAACATCTTCTACCGCGACCTGCTGGCGCACCTGCGCCACAGCAGCGACACCTTCCGCATTGCGCCCGGCATCAAGGGCATGGTGATGCTGGTGTTCGACCTGCCGTCGTTCCCGTACGTGTTCAAGGTGATCAAGGATTTCTACCCGCCGCAGAAGGAGACCACGCGCGAGCTGATCAAGAGCAAGTACCTGCTCGTGAAGCAGCACGACCGCGTCGGGCGCATGGCCGACACGCTGGAGTACAGCAACGTGGCCTTCCCGCGGGTGCGCTTCGACGACGAGCTGGTGGCCGAGCTGAAGCACTTCTGCGGCAGCCTGCTCGAGGAAGACGGCGCCGACCTGGTGATCCGCCACGTCTACATCGAGCGCCGCATGATCCCGCTGAACATCTACCTGCAGGAGGCGACGCCCGAGCAGATGGAGCACGCGGTGGTCGAGTACGGCAACGCGATCAAGGACCTGGTCGCGGCCAACATCTTTCCCGGCGACATGCTGTGGAAGAACTTCGGCGTCACGCGCAACGGCAAGGTGGTGTTCTACGACTACGACGAGATCGAGTACCTGAGCGACTGCAGCTTCCGCCGGGTGCCGGCTGCGCGCACCGAAGAGGAAGAACTGTCCGGCGAGGTCTGGTACCGGGTCGGCCCGCGCGACGTGTTCCCCGAGACCTTCGGGCCGTTCCTGCTCGGCCACCCGGGGGTGCGCGAGGTGTTCATGAAACACCATGCCGACCTGCTGGATGCCGATTTCTGGCAGCGTCGCAAGGAGCGCATCCAGGCCGGGCATGTGCACGACGTGTTCCCGTACGACCCGGCGCGGCGCTTCAAGAACCAACGAAGGCTGCGCGCAGCGCAGCAAAGTTCCGACGTGACGACATCGACATGACGACATTGAATGAACGCAGCCGCGTCGCGGTGTGGCACCCCTGCAGCCAGATGAAGCAGCATGAGACGCAACCGCTGCTCGAAGTGGCGAGCGCCGAGGGCGCGTGGCTGCTCGACACGGCCGGCCGGCGTTACCTCGACGGCATCAGCTCGTGGTGGGTCAACCTGTTCGGCCACGGGCATCCGCACCTGCGCGCGGCGCTGCATGCGCAGCTCGACACGCTGTGCCACGTGATGCTGGCCGGCTGCACGCACGAGCCGGTGGTCGCGCTGTCGGAGCGGCTGGCCGAACTGACCGGCCTGGGCCATGCGTTCTACGCGAGCGACGGCGCGGCCGCCACCGAGATCGCGCTGAAGATGAGCGCCCACCACTGGCGCAACCGCGGCCGGCCCGGCAAGACCAAGTTCATCGGCCTGGAGGGCGGCTACCACGGCGAGACGGTGGGCGCGCTGTCGGTCACCGACATCCCGCTGTTCCGCGAGGCCTACGGCCCGCTGGTGCGGCTGAGCGCGACGGTGCCGAGCCCCGATGCGCGCAACGCGTTGCCGGGCGAGACGGCGGCCGACGTGGCGCGCCGTTGCGCGCAGGCGCTGCAGGCGGTGCTGGAGACGCGGCACGACGAGATCGCCGCGGTGATCGTCGAGCCGCTGATCCAATGCGCCGCCGGCATGGCGATGCACGACCCGGCCTACCTGCGCGAGCTGCGCGCGCTGTGCGACCGCTACGAGGTGCACCTTGTGTGCGACGAGATCGCGGTCGGCTTCGGCCGCACCGGCAGCCTGTTCGCGCACCAGCAGGCCGGCATTCGGCCGGACCTGCTGTGCCTGTCGAAGGGGTTGACCGGCGGCACGATGGCGCTGTCGGCGGTGCTGACCACCGACGAGGTGTTCGCGTCGTTCTACGACGACAGCACCGCGCGCGGCTTCCTGCATTCGCATTCGTACACCGGCAACCCGCTGGCCTGCCGCGCCGCGCTCGCGACGCTGGAGATCTTCGGCCAGCGCGACTGGATGGCGCACAACGCGGTGACGGCCGCGACGCTCGACGTGCTGTGCGAGCCGCTGCGCGCGCACCCGGCGGTGCTGCGCAGCCGCCGGCTCGGCATGGTGTGGGCGTTCGACATCGACAGCACCGACCCGCTGTTCGCACGCCGCTACCACGCAGCCGCGCTGCGGCACGGGCTGATGCTGCGGCCGATCGGCAGCACGCTGTACTTCATGCCGCCGTACGTGATCGACGAGGCGGCTTGCGAGCAGCTTGCGGCGGGTGCACTCGCCGCGTTGCAGGAGACCTTGGCATGAGCGTCGAAGGCTATTTCGTCACCGGCACCGACACCGGCGTCGGCAAGACCCTCGTCAGCTGCACGCTGATGCTCGACCTGCGCCGGCGCCACAAGCGCGTCGTCGGCATGAAGCCGGTGGCGGCCGGCACCATCGCGACGCCGCATGGCGACGACAACGAAGACGTGCTCGCGCTGCGCGCCGCCGGCAACGTGACCGTGCCGCGCGAACTCGACAACCCGTACTGCCTGCCGCTGCCGATGTCGCCGCACCTGGCGGCCCACGCGGCCGGCGAGACCATCGACATCTGCCTGCTGTCGCGGCGCTACCGCGAACTGTCGTCGCTGGCCGACGCGGTCGTCGTCGAAGGCGCCGGTGGCTTCCTGGTGCCCTTGAGCGACACGCACACCGGCGCCGACCTCGCGCAGGCGCTCGACCTGCCGGTGCTGCTGGTGGTCGGCCTGCGGCTCGGCTGCCTGAACCACGCGCTGCTGACGCAGGAGGCCATCCGTTCGCGCGGCTTGCGCCTGGCCGGCTGGGTCGCGAACCGCGTCGACCCGGCGATGCGCGCGGTCGACGAAAACATCGCGACGCTGCGGGACCGCATCGACGCCCCGCTGTGGGCCGAGCTGCCGCACCAGCCGCATGCGAACGCACAGGACATGCTGCGCCACTGGACCGCCCGATGAACGCCTTCGACCTCGGCGAGATGGCCGCGCAGCTCGACGCGCTGGACGGCCACAGCCTGCGCCGCCGGCGCCGCGTGGTGCAGCAGGTCGACGGGCCGCGCATGGTGGTCGACGGCGAAGCGCTGCTCGCGTTCTGCAGCAACGACTACCTCGGCCTCGCGCAGCACCCGGACCTGATCGCCGCAGCGCAGCGCGCGGCGCAGCAGTGGGGCGTCGGCGCGACCGCGTCGCCGCTGGTCTGCGGCCACACCGAAGCCCACGATGCGCTGGAGCGCGAACTGGCCACCTTCGTCGGCATGCCGGCCGCGCTGAGTTTCTACGCCGGCTTCGCGGCCAACGTCGGGCTGCTGCCGGCGCTGGTCGGGCGTGGCGACGCGCTGTTCTGCGATGCGTTGAACCACGCCTGCCTGATCGACGGCTCGCGGCTGTCGGGCGCGCAGATCAGCGTGTACCCGCACGGCGACCTGGCGGCACTGGCCGAGCGGCTCGCCGCGTCGACCGCCGAGCGCAAGCTGGTCGTCACCGATGCGGTGTTCAGCATGGACGGCGACCTCGCGCCGCTGCCCGAACTGCTGACGCTGTGCGAGCGCCACGACGCCTGGCTGCTGGTCGACGATGCGCACGGCTTCGGCGTGCTCGGGCCCGACGGCCGCGGCAGCGCGGCGCACTTCGGTCTGCAGTCGCAGCGGCTCGTCTACATGGCGACGCTCGGCAAGGCGGCTGGCGTGGCCGGCGCGTTCGTCGCCGGCCACGAGACGCTGATCGACTGGCTGCTGCAGCGCACCCGCAGCTACATCTTCGCGACCGCGATGCCGGCGATGCAGGCCGAGGTGCTGCGCGAGAGCCTGCGCGTGATGCAGCGCGAGCCGCAGCGCCGCGCGCACGTGATGGCGCTGGTGCAGCGGTTGCGCGCCGGGCTGGCCGGGCTGCCGTGGGCCAACCCGCCGTCGCCGACGCCGGTGCAGCCGCTGATCCTCGGCGGCAATGCCGAGGCGCTCGCGATGGCGGCGGCGCTGCGCGAGCGCGGCCTGTGGGTGCCGGCGATCCGGCCGCCGACGGTGCCGGCCGGCAGCGCCAGGCTGCGCATCACCTTGTCGGCGGCGCACACCGAGGCCGAGGTCGACCGGCTGCTGGACGCATTGCGAGAGATTGCCGCGAGGCGTAAAACCGATTCACCCCACCATGAAGGAGACCCTCATGTCTGACCCCATCGTCATCGTGTCCGCCGCCCGCACGCCCATCGGCGGCCTGCTGGGGGATTTCAGCGCGCTGGCCGGCCACCAGCTCGGTGCCATCGCGATCAAGGCCGCGGTCGAGCGCGCCGGCATCACCGGCGACGCCGTCAACGAGGTGCTGATGGGCAACTGCCTGATGGCCGGCCAGGGCCAGGCACCGGCCCGCCAGGCCGCGCTCGGCGCCGGGCTGCCGCAATCGGCCGGCGCGGTGACGCTGTCGAAGATGTGCGGCTCGGGCATGCGCGCGATGATGTTCGCGCACGACATGCTGAAGGCCGAGAGCGTCGACGTGATGGTGGCCGGCGGCATGGAGAGCATGACGAACGCGCCGCACCTGATGTTCGCGCGCAAGGGCGTGCGCTACGGCGCTGCCCAGATGTTCGACCACATGGCGATCGACGGGCTGGAGGATGCCTACGACCGCGGCCGCGCGATGGGCGTGTTCGCCGAGGAGTGCGTGGCCAAGTACCAGTTCAGCCGCGAGGCGCAGGACGCGTTCGCGATCGCGTCGACGCAGCGCAGCAAGCAGGCCAATGAAGACGGCAGCTTCGACTGGGAGATCGCGCCGGTCAGCGTGGCCGGCAAGGGCGGCGACACCGTCGTGAAGTTCGACGAGCAGCCATTCAAGGCCAAGCTCGACAAGATCCCGACGCTGAAGCCGGCGTTCAAGAAAGACGGCACGATCACCGCGGCGAATGCGTCGAGCATCTCCGACGGTGCCGCGGCGCTGGTGCTGATGCGCGAGAGCACCGCGAAGCGGCTGGGCAGCACGGTGCTGGCGCGCATCCATGCGCACGCGGTGCATGCACAGGCGCCGAACTGGTTCACGACGGCACCGATCGGCGCGATCGACAAGGTGCTGAAGAAGACCGGCTGGGCCGCGAAGGAGGTCGACCTGTGGGAGGTCAACGAGGCCTTCGCCGCGGTGACGATGGCGGCGATGCACGAGTTCAAGCTGCCGCACGAGATCGTCAACGTGCACGGCGGTGCGTGCGCGCTGGGCCATCCGATCGGCGCGAGCGGGGCGCGCATCGTCGTCACGCTGTTGGGTGCGCTGCGCAAGCACGGGCTGAAGCGCGGCGTCGCGGCGCTGTGCATCGGCGGCGGCGAGGCGACGGCCATGGCGGTGGAACTGGCCTGATGGGCGTGCGGGGAGCGTCGGCGGCGATCCGGATCGGCACCGCGGGCTGGGCGATCTCCGCCGCGCAGGCCGAGGCGCTGCCCGGCGAAGGCACGCACCTCGAACGCTACGCACGGCGCATGAACTGCGTCGAGATCAATTCGTCGTTCTACCGCAGCCACCGGGTGCAAACCTATGTGCGCTGGGCCGACAGCACGCCCGACGACTTCCGCTTTGCGGTGAAGCTGCCGAAGCGCATCACGCACGAATGCCGGTTCGAGGGTGTCGACGAGCTGCTGGCGGCGTTCGTTGCGGAAGCGGGGGGCCTGGGCGCCAAGTGGGCCGTCACGCTGGTCCAGTTGCCGCCCTCGCTGGCGTTCGATGACAAGGTGGCGGGCCGGTTCTTCGAGCAGCTGGGCGAGGCCTTCGATGGCGCCGTCGTCTGCGAGCCGCGGCATCTCAGCTGGTTCACGCCGCAGGCCGGGCAGCTGCTGGCGCAGTGCGAAGTCGCCCGTGCGGCCGTCGACCCGTCGAAGTGGCCGCAGGCGAACGAACCCGGCGGCTGGACGGGCCCTGCGACGGCGCGCCGCCCGGCCGTTTTCTACCACCGTTGGCATGGTTCGCCGCGGATCTACTGGTCGACCTACGAGACCGACTGGCTGCGCGAGCGCGCGCAGGAACTCGCGCAACTGCCGGCCCACGCGGACCGCTGGTGCATCTTCGACAACACGGCGGCGGGCGCGGCATTGCCGAACGCCCTGCAGCTGGAGACACTCACCTCCCCATGAACATCCTGATCATCGGCGCCTCGCGCGGCATCGGCCTCGAATTCGTCCGCCAGTACCGCGAGGCCGGCGCCCGCGTCACCGCCACCGCGCGCGATGAGGCCGGCATCGCACGCCTGCAGCAGCTCGGCGCCGAGGCCTTCGCGCTCGACGTGACCGACACCGCCAGCGCCTCGGGCGTCGCCTCGCGCATCGCCGGGCAGGCGTTCGACGTCGTCATCGTCAACGCCGGCGTCCTCGGGCCGCGGCTGTCGGCACCGCAAACGCCAAGCGAGGCCGATTTCGATGCGGTGATGCACACCAACGTGCTCGGCGCGATGCGCATCCTGCCGCAGGTGATGGAGTCGCTCGCGCCCGGCGCGAAGCTCGCGGTGCTGTCGTCGCGCATGGGCTCGATCGGGCTGCGCAGCTCGGGCAGCAGCTGGCTGTACCGCGCGTCGAAGGCGGCGCTGAACTCGGTGCTGAAGGACATGTCGTTCTCGCTGGACGGCCGCGCGACCTGCGTCGCCTTCCACCCCGGCTGGGTGCGCACCGACATGGGCGGCTCGTCGGCCGACATCAGCGTCGAGCAGAGCGTGGCCGACATGCGGCGCACGCTGGCCGCGCTGCAGCCGTCGGAGAACGGCAGCTTCCTGAACCACGACCACCAGCCGCTGGCCTGGTGACCCTGAAGAAGAACGCGAGGAGACAAGACCCATGCTGACCGAAGACCACCGCGCGGTGCAGGACGCCGTGCGCGCCTACGTGCAGGACCGCATCGCGCCGCAGGCGGCCCGCTGGGACAAGGCGCACCACTTCCCGAAGGACGAGCTGCGCGGCCTGGCCGAGCTCGGCTGCTACGGCGTCGCGGTGCCCGCCGAGTGGGACGGCGCCGGGCTCGACTACCTGAGCCTGTCGCTGATCCTCGAGGAGATCGCGGCCGGCGACGGCGCCACGTCGACCATCGTCAGCGTCAACAACTGCCCGGTGTGCTCGATCCTGATGGTGTGGGGCGACGACGCGCAGAAGGCGCTGTGGCTGAAGCCGCTGGCGCGTGGCGAGATGCTCGGCGCGTTCTGCCTGACCGAGCCGCACGTCGGCTCGCAGGCCGACGGGCTGAAGACGACCGCGGTGCGCGATGGCGACCACTACGTGCTCAATGGCGTGAAGCAATTCATCACCAGCGGGAAGCATGGCGACGTGGCGATCGTGATGGCGGTGACCGACAAGGCGGCCGGCAAGAAGGGCATCAGCGCGTTCATCGTGCCGACCTCGACGCCGGGTTACGTGGTGGCGCGGCTGGAAGACAAGATGGGCCAGCACGCGAGCGACACCGCGCAGATCCTGTTCGAGAACTGCCGCATCCCGGCGGCGAACCGGCTGGGCGATGAAGGGCAGGGACTGAAGATCGCGCTGTCGGGGCTGGAAGGCGGGCGCATCGGCATCGGCTCGCAGGCGGTGGGCATGGCGCGCGCGGCCTTCGAGGCGGCGCTGCGCTATTCGAAGGAGCGGGTCGCGTTCGGCAAGCCGATCTTCGAGCACCAGGCGCTGCAGTTCCGGCTGGCCGAGATGGCGACGCAGATCGAGGCGGCGCGGCAGCTGATCCACCATGCGGCGCGGCTGAAGGATGCCGGTCAGCCGTGCCTGAAGGAAGCGGCGATGGGCAAGCTGTTCGCGAGCGAGATGGCCGAGCGCGTGTGCAGCGAGGCGATCCAGATCCACGGCGGGTATGGGTACGTCAGCGATTTTCCGGTCGAGCGCATTTATCGCGACGTGCGGGTGTGCCAGATCTACGAGGGCACGAGCGACGTGCAGAAGATCCTGATCGGGCGGGCGCTGGCGGGGTGATGCCGACGTGAACGCTCTCCACACCCTCGCCTACGCCGTCGCGTTCTTCCTCAGTTCCAACCTCGCCTCGTTCGTCTCCAAGTTCATCAGCAGCTTCCTGGCGGCGGCGAAGCGGCCGCTGTCTGCTGATGCGCTGTTCATCCTCGAACGGGTGGAGGACCTGGCCGAACTGCTGCTGTGGATTGCCGTCATGGTGCATGCGCTGCGACACGCGTCGCCCGATGCCTACCTCACCATCGCCAGCTCATTCCTGCTGGTGGCCGTGGTCGCCTTCTTCATCGAGAAGAAGTTCGGCAAGATCTCCAGCCGCGTGTTCTGGCTGAGAATTTCGGTGTCGTTCGTTGCTTGCCTGTGGATCGCGTCCACTATCGTCGAGCATCTGTCGCGCAAAAGTCCCGCGTAGCCACGAAGAACCTCTCGCCATTTGCAGTGACATGGAAGTCTCCCGATCACCATCGCATCGCCTCTTCACCACCGCAGGAGCCGCGGCGTGGAAGCTGACCGAATCCGATCTGCCGGACCTGCAGGCGTTCTTCGTCGCCAATCCCGACTACTTCGTCGCGGTCAACGGCATGGCCCCTCGTGCCGACGAGGCCAGGCAGGAGTTCGAGGACCGGCCACCGGCGGGGATGCCGTTCGACGATGCGTTCATGATCGGTTTCGCTGACGACAACGGTCGCCTGATCGCGATGGCGTCGATCACGGCCAACCTGCTGGCGCCGCAGGTCTGGCACATCGGCCTGTTCATCGTGGCCACATCGCTGCATGGGTCGGGCACTGCCGCCTCGCTGTATGCCGGGCTCGAGGCCTGGCTGAAGGCGCAAGGAGCCCTGTGGATCCGCCTCGGCGCCGTCGTCGGCAACGCCAGGGCGGAGCGCTTCTGGGAGCGGCAGGGCTACACCGAAGTCAGGCGCCGTGCCGGGGCGCAGCTCGGCGACATCACCCACACCGTCCGGGTCTTCGTCAAGCCGCTGGGCACGTCGAGCCTCGACGACTACCTGAGTCTCGTTGCCCGCGACCGCCCGGAATCGCTTTTGCCATGAACGTCATGAACACCGCCATCGATTTCTACTTCGACTTCTCGTCGCCCTATTCCTACATCGCCTCCGAGTGGATCGAGGCGCTGGCCGCGCGCCACGGCCGCACGGTCGAATGGAAGGCGGTGATGCTCGGCGCGGTGTTCCAGGCGGCCGAACTGAAGAGCCCCGTCTCGCACCCGATCAAGCGCGAGTACTCGCTGCACGACTTCGAGCGTTCGGCGCGTTTTGCCGGCGTGCCATTCACGATCCCGCCGAAATTCCCGGTTGCCACGCAGAACGTGTCGCGCGTGTTCTGGTTCCTGCACGCCGACGACCCGGCGCGCGCCGTGGCCTGGGCCCGGCTGTGCCTGCGCGCGTACTTCACGCGCGGCATCGATCTGGGCGACACGACGGCGCTGGCCGCACTGGCCACCGAGGCCGGCCTCGAAGCGGGCGCCGCCGAGCGCGTGTGGACCGATCCGCACTGGAAGGATCGCCTGCGCCAGGCCAACGACGCGGCAATCGCGGCCGGTGTGTTCGGCGCGCCATTCTTCGTGCTCGATGGCGAGCCCTTCTGGGGCAACGATCGACGCCCGCAGATCGAGCGCTGGCTCGAGCAAGGACCGTTCTGATTTGATCGGCCGCAACGACACGGCGCCCGATGCGGCCCAGGATCGCGCTTTCGACTCTCGCCCTGCCACCATGTCTGCACTTGCCGTCGATCCGCAGTCCCTGTCCACCATCCTTCCTGCGCCGCGGCCGCGCCTGGCCTGGTCCGACGGCCTCGCGCTCGGCCTTGAGGCGATGGACCACACGCACCAGGAGTTCGTCGACCTGCTGGCGCAGGTGGCCACCGCCGATGACGACACCGTGCTGCCCGCCTGGGCCGCGCTCGTCGAGCACACGCAGGCGCATGTCGACCAGGAAGACCGCTGGATGCGCGACACCGGTTTCGCGTCCGGCAACTGCCACGCGACCCAGCACCGCGTGGTGCTCGAGGTGATGCGCGAGGGCGTGGCGCGCGGACAGGTCGCGATGATCCGCCAGATGGCCGACGAACTGGCCGCGTGGTTCCCGACGCATGCGCAGACGATGGATGCGGCGCTCGCGCTGCACCTTCGCGGTGTCGGCTACGACGCGGCGAGCGGCGAAGTTCACCTGCCGCAGGCGCTGCCGGCGGCGGCGATCACGGGCTGCGGCTCGTCTTCCTGCGGGTGACCCGGCCGACGGGGCCGGTGCCGGCCCCCGCCTTCGTCCCCTCCGGCGGCCGCGCCATCACCCACTCATACAAGCCCTGCGCCGCCACCGACAACCCGCGGTCGCGCCGCCGCACCAGGTAGAGCTGCCGTTGCAGCCCCGCCCACGGCAGCGGCCGCGTCACCACCCCGGGCGCCTTGAAGTGGAACAGCGTCAGCCACGGCACGATGCTCACGCCCAGCCCCGCGCGCACCATGCCCATCACGGTGGCGAGCTGGTCAACCTCCATCACTGCATTCATCACCTGCGGATGCGTCGCGGCATCCAGGTACTGCCGCACGCTCGACGTGCGCGACAGGTGGATGAAGGGCCAGGCCGCCACGTCCTTCGGTCGCACCTCGGCGAGCCGCGCCAGCGGATGGCGGGTCGGACACACCAGATGGAAGTCGTCGCTGCAGAACGGCTCGGCGCGCAACTCGGGCGTCTCGGCGCGCGTGGCCGCGAGCGCGAAATCCGCATGCCCGCTGCGCACGAGTTCGATGCACGGCTCGGACAGCACATCGGCCACCTGCAGCTCGATGCCCGGCCAGGCCTTGCGGAACTCCGCCAGCACCGGCGGCAACCAGCCGGCCGCGAGCGACGGCAGCAGCGCGATCGAGACCCGCCCGCGCCGCCGCGCGGCCTGGTCGCGCACGCCGGCCAGCGCGCCGTCGAACTCGTCGAGCACGCGCCGCGCCGACAGCTCGAACTCGCGGCCCTCGGTCGTCAGCTCGACCGAACGCGTGCTGCGGTCGAACAGCCGCAGCCCGAGTGCCTCTTCCAGCTGGCGAATCAGCGCACTGAAGGCCGGCTGCGACAGGTGCATCGCCGCCGCGGCCCGCGTGAAGTTGCGCTGCGCCGCCAACAGCACGAAGGCACGCAGCTGGCGGGTCGACACATTCATTTGCATTGCAGATCAACTCATCCGAAATTGCGAATTCCCATATTAATCGCCGCTGCCTACAGTCGGCGCGATGAATCGCACCCCCTTGCGCATCGGCTGCGCCGCAGGCTTCTCCGGCGACCGCACCGATGCGGCCGGCCCGGTGGTCGACGCGCTGATCGCCGCGGGCGGCGGCGTGCTGATCTTCGAGACGCTGGCCGAGCGCACGCTGGCGCTGGCCCAACTGGCGCGCCGCGATGATCCGGATGCCGGCTACGAACCGCTGCTCGACGACCTGCTGCGCCCGGTGCTCGCGCGCTGCCTGGCCGGTGGCGTGCGCATCGTCAGCAACTTCGGCGCGGCCAACCCGCCGGGCGCGGCACGGCGCATCGCGGCACTGGCCCGCGAGCTGGGCCTGCGCGTGCCGCGCATCGCGGTGGTGTCGGGCGACGACCTCGCCGGCGACACGCACCGCGGGCTGCTGCTCGAAGCGCTGGGTCGCCAGGCGGCCGCGCTCGACATCGTCGCGGCCAACGCCTACCTCGGTGCCGAGGCGATCGCCGATGCGCTGCTGGCCGGCGCCGAGATCGTCGTCTGCGGGCGGGTCGCCGATCCGTCGCTGACCGTCGGCCCGGCGCTCGCGCATTTCGGCTGGGCACGCGACGACTGGGACCGCATCGCCGGCGCCACGATGGCCGGGCACCTGCTCGAATGCGGCGCGCAGGTCAGCGGCGGCTACTACGCCGACCCGGGCTACAAGGACGTGCCCGGGCTGGCGACGCTGGGCTACCCGATCGCCGAGATCGATGCCGACGGCGGCTGCGTCGTCACGAAGCCCGCGGGCACCGGCGGGCGCATCGACGAGCACACCGTGAAGGAGCAGCTGCTCTACGAGGTGCACGACCCCTTCGCCTACCTGACGCCCGACGTCGTGGCCGACATCGGCCAGGCGCAGGTGCGGCAGCTCGGCCCCGACCGCGTGCGGCTCGACGGCGTGCGCGGCCATGCGCGACCGGCGCAGCTGAAGGTGAACGTGTGCCACGAGACCGGCTGGCTGGCCGAAGGGGAGATCTCGTACGCCGGCCCGCGGGCCGAGGCGCGTGCGCGGCTCGCGGCCGAGGTGCTGCGCGAGCGGCTGCACGGCCTGGGCACGCTGCGCGCCGACCTGATCGGCGTCAGCAGCGTGTTCGCCGACGACGCCGGCACCTGGGACGATGCCGCGAGCGCGCACGACGGCCGTGACGTGCGGCTGCGCGTGGCGCTGCAGCATGCCGACCGCCGGCAGGCCGAACGCCTCGCGCGCGAAGTGACTGCGCTGTACACCTGCGGCCCGGCCGGCGGCGGTGGCGTGCGCACCGCGCTGCGCCGTCGTCTGGGCATCGCCAGTTGCAGCGTGCCGCGCGAGCGCGTCGATGCGGGTTTCACCTTCCTGCCGATCGGAGAGGGCGCATGAGCGACGAGATGGACATCGAAGTCCCGCTTTACCGCGCCGCACACGCCCGCACCGGCGACAAGGGCGACCGCGCCAACATCAGCCTGATCGCCTGGCACCCGCAGCTGTGGCCGCTGCTGGTCGCGCAGATCGACGAAGACGCGGTGCGCCGCCAGTTCGCGCACCGCCGGCCGGGCCGCATCGTGCGGCACCTGCTGCCGCTGCTGCACGCGATGAACTTCGTGCTCGACGACGTGCTCGACGGCGGCGTCAACGGCGCGCTGAACCTCGATGGGCACGGCAAGGCGCTGTCCTTCCTGCTGCTGGAGCTACCGTTGCGCGTGCCGCGCGCCGTGGTGCCGCTGCTGGCCGGCCCGCCGATCGACGCTGACGAATCCAAGAACCACACCGGAGACAAACGATGACGAAGTACCGTTCCCTGCTCGCGGCCGCGCTGGCGCTCACTGCGCTCGGCGGGCTGCCGCTGCGCACGCAGGCGCAGGCCTGGCCTGCCAAGCCGATCACCTTCATCGTGCCGTTCGCGGCCGGCAGCGCGACCGATCAACTGGCGCGCGCGCTTGGCCAGTCGATCACCGTCGACACGAAGCAGGCGGTCGTCGTCGACAACAAGGCCGGCGCGAGCGGCATGCTGGCGGCGCAGAGCGTGGCCCGCGCCGCACCCGACGGCTACACCGTGCTGATCACCACCAACACCACGCATGCGGCCAACGAGCACCTCTACAAGAAGCTGCCCTACGACCCGGTGAAGGATTTCGTGCCGGTCACCGGGCTCGGCAAGGGCGGGCAGGTGATGGTGGTGAACGTGAACTCGCCGTACAAGACGGTGGCCGACGTGCTCGCCGCGGCGAAGCAGCAGCCGGGCAAGCTGAGCTTCGGCAGCGGCAGCTCGTCGAGCCGCGTGGCCGGCGAGTTGTTCAAGCAGATGGCGCACGTCGACCTGCTGCACGTGCCGTACAAGAGCAACCCGCTCGCGATCACCGACCTGCTGGGCGGCCAGATCGACCTGATGATCACCGACACCTCCACCGGCGTGCCGCAGGTCAAGGCCGGCAAGCTGCGCGCGCTGGGCATCTCGACGGCGCAGCGCTCGCCGCTGCTGCCCGAGGTGCCGACCATCGACGAGGCCGGCGTGAAAGGCTACGACATGGGCTACTGGTTTGCGGCCTACGTGCCGGCCGGCACGCCCGCCGCGGTGGTGCAGCGGCTGCGCGAGCTGCTGGTCAGCGGCACCGGCAGCGCCGCGGCGAAGAGCTTCTTCGACGCGAGCGGCTCGGTGCCGTTCACGACCACGCCCGAGGGGCTGGCGGCGTTCCAGGCGACCGAGACCCAGAAGTGGGGCAAGGTCATCAAGGCGGCCGGCATCGACCCCGAGTAGTTCCGCGCGACGGCGCATCCCCTTCGCCACCCACCAGCGGGCGCCGCCAGAGCGCTCCGGGGGCGGAGCCTTTCCAAAACCAGGAGACATCGATGACGAAGCTTTCGCTGAACCGCGTGGCCGCGCTTGCGCTGGCCTGCGGACTGGCCGCCTGTGGCGGCGATTCCGGCGATGCCGGCGGCAACGCGCCGCCGCCCGCCGCCCAGGCTCCCCGCATGCACCTGAGCATCACCGCCACCGAAGACTTCGCCGGCAGCTACGGCGCTGTCGGCGCCTACGAGAAGCTCAGCGGCACCTTGCGCGGCGAGGTCGATCCGAAGGATGCGCACAACGCGATCATCCAGGACCTGGACCTCGCGCCGGTGAATGCCCGCGGCATGGTCGAGTACAGCGCCGACTTCGTGCTGCTGAAGCCCAAGGACATGAGCAAGGCGAGCGGCGTGCTGCGCTACGACGCGCCGAACCGCGGCACCATCCTGACGATGCCGAACCCGGTCGCGACGCCGAGCGATGCGGTGTTCCTGGAGCGCGGCTACGTGCTGCTGTATTCGGCGTGGCAGGGCGACGTGCCGAAGAGCAGCGCCGCGCGGCTGACGCTCACGGTGCCGGTGGCGGTCAACCGCGACGGCTCGTCGATCACCGGCACCTACCGCAGCGAACTCGTTCCATCGGCCTCGACGCCGGTGATGACGCTGCCCGGTGGCGTCTTCAACGGCACGATGATCCCGTACGCACCGGCCAGCCTGGACAACAGCTTGCCGGGCCATTCGCTGACGCGGCGGCTGAACGACACCGATGCGCGCGTGGCGATCCCGCCGTCCGACTGGAAGTTCGCCGATTGCGATGCCGCGGCCAGGCCCTTTCCCGGCACGCCCGACGGCAGCAAGGTCTGCCTGAAGGGCGGCTTCGACCCGGCCTGGCTGTACGAGCTGGTCTACGTCGCGAAGGACCCGAAGGTGATGGGCGTGGGCCTGGCGGCACTGCGCGACACGGTGAGCTTCTTCCGCCACCAGGCGGCCGATGCCGACGGCGTGGCCAATCCGCTTGGCGGGCGCATCACGCATGCGATCGGGCAGGGCACCTCGCAATCGGGCAATGCGATGAAGACCTTCCTTCACCTGGGCTTCAACCAGGCGCTCGACGGCAGCAAGGTGTTCGACGGCGTGTACGCCCACGTCGCGGCACGGCAGACGAACATCAACACGCGCTTCGCCGTGCCGGGCGGCGGCGGTGCGATCCGCACCGACCACACCGCGTTCGGCCAGACCGCGCCGCGTGCGCTGGACAAGGACTATGTCGACCCGATCACCGGCCGCAAGGGCGGCGTGATGACGCGCTGCGCCGCGAGCAACACCTGCCCGAAATTCTTCCTCGGCCTGTCGGGCACCGAGTTCTGGCAACTGCAGGGCTCGCCGGTGCTGACCGATGCCTGGGGATTCGCCGACCTCGCGCAACCCGACAACGCGCGCATCTACTACTACGCGAGCACGCAGCACGGCGGCGCGGGCGGCACCGCGAGCATCGCGTACGTGCCGGCCAACAGCGTCTACCCGCGGGGCACGGTGGCGCACCACAGCGACACCTTCCGCGCGCTGTTCATCGCGCTGGAGGACTGGGTGATGCACGACACCGCGCCGCCGCCGAGCCAGGTGCCGGCCATCGCGGCCGGCACGCTGGTGCGGCCCGAGCAGCTGAGCTGGCCGGCGATCAAGGGCCTGAGCTGGCCGGTCGGCGGCGTCGCGACCGCGATCCCCGACTTCAGCTACCGCGGCTGGTTCAACGCCTACCGGGTGCTGGACTTCGGTCCGCAGTACGTGCCGCAGGACGAGAGCGGTGTCGCGACGCAGCTGCCTCCGCTGGCCGGCACCGACTACGCGATCCTGGTGCCGAAGGTCGATGCGTCGACCGGCCTGGCGTTGGCCGGCATCCGCGGCATCGAGGTGCAGGCGCCGCTGGGCACCAGCATCGAGTTCAACTACGTCGCGACGCCGGGCCAGGTCGACCTGACGAGCCTGACCGGCAGCTACCTGCCGTTTCACGCGACCGAGGCATCGCGGCTCGCCGCCGGCGACGCGCGGCCGTCGCTGGAGTCGCTGTACGGCAACCAGGCGGGGTATGTGAGCGCGGTGACGGCGGCGGCGAGCCGCCTGGTGGCGCAGCGCTTCCTGTTGCAGCGCGATGCGGACCTGCGGATCCAGCAGGCGACGGCGGCAACGGTGCTGCCGTAGCCCGGGTGCTAACCCGGGTTGCGGAACTCGCGCGGTGACTTGCCCGTCCACAGCTTGAACGCCCGCGCGAAGCTCTTGTCGTTGTCGAACCCGACCGCCTGCGCCACCTGCTTGACCGGGCGGTCGGTGCGCAGCAGCAGCTCGCAGGCTTGGTCGCGCCGCACCTCGTCCTTCAGAGCCTGCAAGCCGACGCCCTCGTCCTTCAGCTGCCGGTGCAGGCTGCGCACTGAAAGATTCAGCGCCTGCGCCAACGCGTCCGCGGTGCCGAGCCGCGCGGCATCCTGCCGCAGCAGCTCGCGCACGCGGCGCGCCAGCAGCCGGTCGCGCCGGTAGGGCAGCACCGTCAGCGGCAGCGCGCGTTGCAGCATCGATTGCAGTGCGCGCTCGTCGCGCCGCAGCGGCATCGCCAGGTCCTGCGCATCGAAGCTGAAGCCGGCCTGCGGGGCATCGAATTGCACCGGCCCGGGGAACAGCACCGGGTAGACGTCGCGGTGCGGCGGCGCCGCGAACGGAAAGCGCGCGTCGCGCAGCGCGATCCGCGAGTCGATCGCCCAGCACGCGAAGCCATGCAGGTAGCGCAGGCTGGTGACCAGGCAGAACTCGCGCAGCGCGCCGAAGCGGCGGTGCTCGTCGATCGTCACGGTGGCGAGCGGGCCGTCCACCGCCAGCTCGAACACCAGGTCGTCCGTCAGCAGCCGGTGGTGCCGGCACCAGCGCTTCAACGCGACCCCCAGCGTCGGCGCCGTGATCGAGGCCCGGCACAGCATGCCGTAGCTGCCCCACGGCAGCTTGCGCGCGAACCAGCCGAGCGCTTCGTCGTCCAGCTCCTGCATCGCGAAGGCGCACAGCGCCTCCATCTGCGCCGCGGTGATGCGGGCATCGCTGCGCCGCAGTTCGGCTGGCGTGATTTGTGCCTGCTGCAGTGCGCCGCGCGGATCGACGCCGTAGCGCTCGTAGGCCAGCACCACGGCGCGCACGAAGGCCATCGGCGTGGCAGCGGTGCGGCTGCCGCGCAGCGGGGCGGGCGTGGGGGACTGGGCTCTCGGCATGCCGGAAAGTCTGGCACGATTTGCAACCTGCATGGCCGCCGATGCGGTCCATGGTTGCGTATGCTCCGCGAGCCTAGACTTCGCCCAGCGCGGCGCCGACGACCGCGCGCCCAGGAGACTTCATGCCCGCCCTCGCGTCCAAGCTCAGCCCTCGCTCGGAAGACTTCAAGGCCAATGCCGCGGCGATGCGCGCACTGGTCGACGACCTGAACGCCAAGCTCGCGCGCATCGCCCAGGGTGGCGGCGACGGTCCGCGGGCCAAGCACCTCGCGCGCGGCAAGCTGCTGCCGCGCGACCGCGTCGAGATGCTGCTCGACCCCGACACGCCCTTCCTCGAGGTGGCGCCGCTCGCCGCGCTTGGGCTCTACAACGACGAAGCACCGGGCGCCGGGCTGATCGCCGGCATCGGCCGGGTCTCGGGCGTCGACTGCATGATCGTCTGCAACGACGCGACGGTGAAGGGCGGCACCTACTACCCGATGACCGTCAAGAAGCACCTGCGCGCGCAGGAGATCGCGCAGGCCAACCGGCTGCCGTGCATCTACCTGGTCGACAGCGGCGGCGCGAACCTGCCGAACCAGGACGAGGTCTTTCCCGACCGCGACCACTTCGGCCGCATCTTCTTCAACCAGGCGCAGATGAGCGCGCAGGGCATCCCGCAGATCGCGGTGGTGATGGGCTCGTGCACCGCAGGCGGCGCCTACGTGCCGGCGATGAGCGACGAATCGATCATCGTGAAGAACCAGGGCACGATCTTCCTGGCCGGCCCGCCGCTGGTGAAGGCCGCCATCGGCGAGGTGGTGAGCGCCGAAGACCTGGGCGGTGGCGACGTGCACACGCGGCTGTCCGGCGTGGCCGACCACCTGGCGCAGAACGACACGCATGCGCTGGCGATCGCGCGCACCGCGGTCGCGCACCTGAACTGGCGCAAGGACGTGTCGTTGCGCTGCATCGCGCCGCGCGCGCCGCTGTTCGATGYCGCCGAGCTGCACGGCGTGATCCCGACCGACACCCGCAAGCCGTTCGACGTGCGCGAGATCATCGCCCGCATCGTCGACGCGAGCGAGTTCGAGGAGTTCAAGGCGCGCTACGGCACGACGCTGGTCACCGGCTTCGCGCACATCGACGGCATGCCGGTGGGCATCGTCGCGAACAACGGCGTGCTGTTCTCCGAATCGGCGCAGAAGGGCGCGCACTTCATCGAGCTGTGCTGCCAGCGCAAGATCCCGCTGGTGTTCCTGCAGAACATCACCGGCTTCATGGTCGGCCGCAAGTACGAAGCCGAGGGCATCGCCAAGCACGGCGCGAAGATGGTGACGGCGGTGTCGACCGCGCAGGTGCCCAAGTTCACCGTGATCATCGGCGGCAGCTTCGGCGCCGGCAACTACGGCATGTGCGGCCGCGCGTTCGATCCGCGGCTCTTGTGGATGTGGCCGAACGCGCGCATCTCGGTGATGGGCGGCGAGCAGGCCGCGAGCGTGCTGGCCACCGTGCGGCGCGACGGCATCGAGGCCAAGGGCGGCCGCTGGAGCGCCGACGAAGAGGCCGCCTTCAAGCAGCCGGTGCTCGACCAGTTCGAGCGGCAGGCGCACCCGTACTACGCGAGCGCACGGCTGTGGGACGACGGCGTGATCGACCCGGCCGACACGCGCCGCGTGCTGTCGCTCGCGATCAGCGCGAGCCTGAACGCGCCGATCCCCGACGTGAAGTTCGGCGTGTTCCGGATGTGATGCGAAAGTACGCTGCATGACCACCCTCGATGTTCAGCGGCACGGCCCGGTGGCTCGCGTCTACCTGAACCGCCCCGACGTGCGCAACGCCTTCAACGACGGCGTGATCGCCGAGTTGCGCGAGACCTTCGCCACGCTGGCCGCCGATGCCGGCCTGCGCGCGATCGTGCTCGGCGGCCACGGCAAGGCCTTCTGCGCCGGTGCCGACCTGACGTGGATGCGCGCGATGGCCGACTACAGCTGGGAGCAGAACCGCGCCGATGCGCAGGCGCTGGCCGACATGCTGTGGACCGTCTACAGCTGCCCGGTGCCGGTGGTCGGCCGCATCCACGGCGACTGCTATGCGGGGGGCGTCGGGTTGGCCGCGGTGTGCGACGTGCTGGTGGCGTCCGACGCGGCGAACTTCTGCCTCAGCGAGGCGAAGCTCGGCCTGCTGCCCGGCACCATCAGCCCCTACGTGATCCGCGCGCTGGGCGAGCAGGCCTCGCGGCGCTACATGGTGACGGCCGAGCGCTTCACGGCCACGCAGGCGCATGCGCTCGGCTTCGTGCACGAGGTCTGCCCGGCCGACGCGCTGGACGCCAAGGTCGACGAGGTCGTCGCCGCCTTGGTGGCGAACGGCCCGATGGCGGCGCGCGCCTGCAAGCGGCTGGTGCAGGACATCGCCGGCCAGCCGATTACCACGGCGCTGCGCGAGGACACCGCGCGCCGCATCGCCGACATCCGCGCGAGCGACGAGGGCCGCGAGGGCGTGCAGGCCTTCCTGGCCAAGCGCAAGCCCGCGTGGCTGGAGCCGGGTTGACCCCGCCATGAACCTCGACACGCCGCACCTGCTCGCGATTGCCGCCGCGCTCGGCTGGGCCAGCGGGCTGCGCCTGTATGCGGTGCTGTTCCTGACCGGTGCGGCCGGCGCGCTGGGCTGGATCGAGCTGCCGCACGGGCTGCGCCTGCTGCAGCATCCGCTGATGCTGGGCGCGAGCGGGGTGATGCTGTGCGTCGAGTTCTTCGCTGACAAGATCCCCGGCGTCGACAGCCTGTGGGACGTGCTGCACACCGTGCTGCGCATCCCGGCCGGCGCGGCGCTGGCGGCCGCGGTGTTCGGCGCCGACCAGGCCACGTGGGCGACGATCGCGGCGGTGCTGGGTGGCGGGCTGGCGGCCAGCAGCCACATCGCGAAGGCCACCACGCGCGCGGCTGCCAACACCTCGCCGGAGCCGTTCTCGAACATCGGCCTGTCGCTGCTCGGCGACGGGCTGGTGCCGGCGGTGCTGTGGTTGTCGTGGACGCATCCGCTGGTGTTGGCGGTGTTCCTGGTGCTCGCGCTCGCGGTGTCGGCGGCGCTGGTGTGGGTGCTGGCGAAATTCCTGCGGCAGTTGGTGCGCCGCTTTTCTGCCATGTCGCGTGGCACCGGCGCTGCCGTCAGGGAGAGATCTTGAAAGCAATCTGGACATCGGCATCGACCCTGGCGCGGCTTGCAGCCGTGCTGTTGCTCGGCCTGTGGGGTGCAGGGGCCGGCGCGCAGGCGCAGGCCCCGGACGAGGCGGCCGTGCTGAAGGACCTGCGCGAGCAGACTCAGTTCATCAGCGTCACCGTGACCGACCTGTACGGCAAGCAGCAGACGCGGCAGATCCCGGTGATGATCTTCCGTCCGGCAGGCGACGGGCCGTTTCCGCTGGTCATCATGAACCACGGCCGCGCGACGGCCGAGAAGCGATCGGCGCAAGGCCGCCAGCGCTACGAGTGGTTGTCGCGCTACCTCGTCGGCAAGGGGTTCGCGGTGCTGCTGCCGACGCGCGTGGGCTACGCCGACACGTATGGCGATTTCGACCCGGAGGACACCGGCAGCTGCCAATCGCGGCGTCCCGGGCCGATGGCCGTCGCGGTGGCCGACCAGGTGATGGCCACGCTGGCCTTCGCGAAGACGCTGCCCTACGTCGACACCTCGCGCTGGCTCGTGATGGGCCAGTCGGCGGGCGGCCTGACGGCGGTCGCCACCGTGTCGCGGCACCCGCCCGGCCTGGTGGGGGCGATCAACTTCTCGGGTGGCAGCGGTGGCGATCCGGACGGCCGCCCGCGCAATCCCTGCAGCCCGCAGCAGATCGAAAGCCTGTGGAAAGACCAGGCGCGCAGCGCGACGGCACCGATGCTGTGGCTCTACTGGGAGAACGACCTCTACTGGGGGCCGGACGTGCCGCGCCGCTGGCACGAGGCCTGGACCGCCGGCGGCGGCAAGGCCGAGTTCCACACGCTGGCCGCGGCCGGCCAGAACGGCCACGGCGCGGTCAACTTCGACATGGACCACTGGGTGCCGTATGCCGAGGCCTTTCTCGCGAAGCTCGGCTTCGACACGCCGGGCGTGATCGCGCGTCCGCCGGCATCGTCGTTCGCGGCCGTCGACGAGATCGACAAGGTGCCGGTCAATGCCGCGACACGCGAAGGCCACTACCGCAAGTTCCTCGCCTCGAAGCTGCCGCGCGCCTACGCCATCAGCCCGAAAGGCGCGGCCGGCACCGCCAGCGGCGACTGGGCCATCGGCCGCGCCCTGGGTTTCTGCCAGCGCAAGGGCGAGCCCTGCAAGCTGTACGCGGTCGACAACGACGTGGTGTGGACGCCCTGATTCCGGAGACAACGATGTTCAACAAGATCCTGATCGCCAACCGTGGCGAGATCGCCTGCCGCGTCGCGGCCACCGCACGCAAACTCGGCATCCGCACCGTGGCGGTGTACTCCGACGCCGACGCGCACGCGAAGCACGTGCAGGCCTGCGACGAGGCGGTGCACATCGGCGGCCCCGCGCCGAAGGACAGCTACCTGCGCGGCGAACGCATCATCGCGGCCGCCCGCGCCACCGGCGCGCAGGCCATCCACCCCGGCTACGGCTTCCTCAGCGAGAACGAGGAGTTCGCGCAGGCCTGCGCCGATGCGGGGCTGGTCTTCATCGGCCCGCCGCCTTCGGCGATCCAGGCGATGGGGCTGAAGGCCGAATCGAAGCGCCTGATGGCCGAGGCCGGCGTGCCGCTGGTGCCCGGCTACCACGGTGCCGACCAGGACCCGCAGCTGCTGCAGCGCGAGGCCGACCGCATCGGCTACCCGGTGTTGATCAAGGCCAGCGCCGGCGGCGGCGGCAAGGGCATGCGGGCGGTGCAAGCGTCGGCCGACTTCCAGGACGCGCTCGCGTCGTGCAAGCGCGAGGCGATCAACAGCTTCGGCGACGACGCGGTGCTGGTCGAGCGCTACGTGACCCGCCCGCGCCACATCGAGATCCAGGTGTTCGCCGATGCGCACGGCCACTGCGTCTACCTGTTCGAGCGCGATTGCTCGGTGCAGCGCCGCCACCAGAAGGTGCTGGAAGAAGCGCCGGCGCCCGGCATGACCGAGGCGCGGCGGCGCGAGATGGGCCAGGCCGCGGTCGCGGCGGCGCAGGCGGTGGGCTACGTGGGTGCCGGCACAGTGGAGTTCATCGCCGAGCCGGCGGCCGACGGCGACCTGCGCTTCTACTTCATGGAGATGAACACCCGGCTGCAGGTCGAGCACCCGGTGACCGAGGCGATCACCGGGCTCGACCTGGTGGAGTGGCAGCTGCGCGTGGCGGCCGGCGAGCCCTTGCCGCTGGCGCAGGAGCAACTGCGCATCCACGGCCATGCGATCGAGGCGCGGCTGTGCGCCGAGAACCCCGATGCGCAGTTCCTGCCGGCCACCGGCACGCTGCAGGTGTTCCGCACGCCGCAGGCCGCCGCGTTCGAGCGGGGCGAGCTGCGGCTGGATGCCGGCGTGCGCGAGGGCGACGCGATCTCGCCGCACTACGACTCGATGATCGCGAAGCTGATCGTCTGGGGCGCCGACCGCGAGCAGGCGCTCGCACGGCTGGATGCGGCGCTCGCGCAGACGCACATCGTCGGGCTGCACACCAATGTCGCGTTCCTGCGGCGGGTGGTCACGAGCAAGGCGTTCGCGACCGCCGACCTCGACACCGCGCTGATCGAGCGCGAGCGCGTCGCGCTGTTCGAGGCGCCGCCGCTGCCGCTCGAATGCGTCGCGGCGGGTGTCGTCGCGCATGCGATGGCGGCCGAGGCGGCGTTGCAGACCGACGACCCGTGGTCGCGGCGCGACGGCTGGCGGCTGCACGGCGGCGCGCACCGGCGCTTCGACATCGAGCTGCAGGGCACGCACCACACGGTGATGCTGGAACGCAACCACCGCGGCGCGATGACGCTGGCGATCGGCGCGCAGCGGCATGCGTTCGCGCTGCAGTCGCTGTCAGCGCAGCGGCATGCGGTGGTGGTCGGCGGGCGGCGCTGGGTGTTGACCGTCTACGCGGTCGGCGAGCGCATCGCGGTGTTCGCACCCGAGGGTTCGGCGCTGGCCAGCGAGGTCGATCTGCTGGCGCATGCCGGCGACGGTGCGGCCGAAGGCGGCCGGCTGACCGCGCCGATGCCGGGCAAGGTGGTGGCCTTCCTCGCGAAGGTGGGCGACCAGGTCAAGCAGGGCCAGCCGCTGGCGGTGCTGGAGGCGATGAAGATGGAGCACACGATCACCGCGCCGCGCGACGGCACGGTGCAAGAGCTGCTCTATTCAGCCGGCGATCAGGTGGGCGAAGGCGGCGAATTGCTGCGCTTGTCGTAGCCCGGATGCCAATCCGGGAATGCATGAACGACAAACCCGGATTGGCATCCGGGCTACGTCAGTGTCGACTCGACCCCAGGCGCAGCCAGCTCGACGGCTTGTGCCAGCGGGCGCCGGTGGTGTCCGGCTCCGGCGGCGACAGTTCGGCCGGTTGGGTGATGCCGAAGCCGCTGGTGTCGCGGGCCCAGGCCAGGTCCTGCTTGGCGGCGGCGCGCGGTGCGGCGGTCTTGGGCGTGCTCGGCCGGACCACCGGCTTCTCTACCACGGCGCGCGGGCGGGCGGCCTTCTTCAGCTCCCCCCGCGCCTCCGCCCATTGCCGGGCCAGCGATTCCAGCTCGGGTTGGCCCGACGCCTGGCACACGAAGAGGATCTCGCGGGCTTCGTCGGGCTGCCGCAGCATCACCTCGACGTCGATGCCTTCCCCGAGCCATTGCTTCAGGCCGAAGTGGATTCGGGTGGCGATGCGCAGTTCGGAGGGTGTGGACACGACGTGCTCCAGTCAGTTCAGGTATCTTCGACAGACCCCGCACGGCTCGCCATCCCCAGACAAAGGGGGGTGCCGCACGCGGTTCTTCCAATCGAGACTTAAGTCATGATTCCAACCCATGTCACGCTGGTCGATGTCAGTCCACGCGATGGATTGCAGAACGAAGCGAAGCAGGTCGACGCCGCGCACAAGATCGAGCTGGTGCACCGGCTGCAGGCGGCCGGGCTGCGCGAGATCGAGGTCACCAGCTTCGTCAGCCCCAAGTGGGTGCCGCAGATGGCCGACAACGCCGAGGTGATGGCCGGCCTGCAGCGCAAGCCCGGCGTGCGCTACTCGGTGCTGACGCCGAACCTGCGCGGTTTCGAGGCGGCGCTCGCGACCCAGCCCGACGAGATCGTCGTGTTCGCAGCCGCCACCGAGGCCTTCAGCCAGCGCAACATCAACTGCAGCATCGAAGAGAGCATCGAGCGCTTCCGCCCGGTGGTCGACGCGGCGCATGCGAACGGCATCAAGGTGCGCGGCGCGATCTCGTGCGCGCTCGGCTGCCCGTACCAGGGCGAGGTCAGCCCCGACGAAGTCGAGCGCGTGGTGCGGCTGATGCGCGGCATCGGCGTCGACCACTGCGGCGTGGCCGACACCATCGGCGTGGGCACGCCGAAGCGGGTGCAGGCCGCGCTGGAGCGCGCGCTGCGCCACTATCCGCTGGTGGAGGTGAGCGGGCATTTCCACGACACCTACGGCCAGGCGCTGGCCAACATCTACGCCAGCCTCGAGCTCGGCGTGCACACCTTCGACGCCAGCGCGGCCGGCCTGGGCGGCTGCCCGTATGCGAAGGGCGCGACCGGCAATGTCGCGACCGAAGACGTGCTGTTCATGCTCGATGGGCTGGGCATCGACACCGGGATCGACCTGGATGCGCTGGTCGACGCCGGCAATTTCATCTCGCAGGTGCTGGGCCGCGCGCCGGTGTCGCGGGCAGGCAAGGCGCTGCTGGCGAAGCGCGCGGCCGCGGCGGAGGTGCACGCATGAGCGATGCCACGGTGACGCAGGACTTGCCGGACGGCTTCCGCCACGTCAGCGCGGTGCTGGGCACGCTCGGCCATCCGCATGCGCCGATCCTGCTGGAGGTGAACGCGCGCACCGCGCAAGAGGCCGCCGATGCACTGGGCGTGCAGCTCGGCCAGATCGCGAAAAGCGTGATCTTCCGGCGCCGCGCCGACGACGTCGCGGTGCTGGTCGTGACCTCGGGCGACCGCCGTGTCGACGAGAAGAAGGTGGCCGCGCTGGCCGGCCCGCTCGGCCGCGCCGATGCCGATTTCGTGAAGGCGCAGACCGGCTTCACGATCGGTGGCGTGTCGCCGGTCGGCCATGCGAACACACCAGTGACGCTGATCGATCGCGAGCTGCTGCGCTTCGACGAGATCTGGGCGGCGGCCGGGCACCCGAAGGGCGTGTTCCGGCTGAGCCCGGCCGAACTGCAGGGCCTGACGCAGGCGCCGGTGGCCGACGTGACGCAAGTCGCGCCAGGCCCGCAAAGCCCGTAATGCCCGGCCGGCCGTCGCGACCAAGGCACAGCTCCACTTCTGCAGGCCGCGCCATGACCTCCCGCATCGATCGCCGTTTTTTCCTGTCGGCCACGGCTTCGGCCCTGCTCGGCACCGCCGTCCCGCTGCGTGCCGCGCCAGCAGTCCCAGCCCATGCACTGGCCGGCAACACGCTGGAGGGCCAGCGCTACGAGCTGGCGCAGGACGCGGGCAAGGCCGTGCTGGTGTTCTTCTGGTCGACCGACTGCGCGGTGTGCCGCGACAAGATGCCCGAGCTGCGCGCGAATTACGAGGCCTGGCGCGACAAGCCGTTCCAGCTGGTCGCGGTGAGCCTCGACCGCAGCCTGGCCGCGGTGCGCGAGTACGACGCGATCCTGAACCGCGTCGTGCCGATGAAGCAGCAGTTCCCGATGCTGTGGCGCGCCGATGCGACGCACCGCGACGATTTCGGCGCGATGGCGCAGACGCCGACCTCGTTCATCCTCGACAAGCAGCACCGCGAGGTGAAGCAGATCCGGGGCCGCATCGATGCGTCGCTGTGGGACGACATCGCCGAACTGGTGCTCACCTGATGGATGAAGCGGTTGCCGTCCCCAGCCCGTGCGTGAACATCTGCCGGATGGAAGCGGCCAGCGGGCTGTGCGCCGGCTGCTGGCGCACGATCGACGAGATCGCGGCGTGGTCGAAGATGGATGACGAGGGCAAGCGGCAGGTCTGGCAGGCGATCGCGCTGCGCAAGGCGGATGCGCCTGTTGTCGATGAGGAGCAATCGCGATGAAGCAACTCCGGTTCTGGTTCGACGTGATCTCGCCGTACGCCTACCTGGCGTTCGAGCGCCTGCCGCAGGTGCTGGAGGGCCGCAGCGTCGAGGTGAGCTACCAGCCGGTGCTGTTCGCCGGCTTGTTGTCGCAGTGGGGGCAGAAGGGCCCGGCCGAGATCGGGCCGAAGCGCGACTGGACCTACCGGCAGGTGGCGTGGCTCGCGCACCGGCACGGCATCCCGATGCAGATGCCGGCGCAGCACCCGTTCAACCCGCTCGCGCTGCTGCGCCTGGGCCTGGCCTGCCGCGGCCCGCTCGCGACGCCGAACCGCTGGGTGTGCGAGCAGCTGATGCACCACGTGTGGCGCGGCGGTGCGGATGCGAACGAGCCACAGCGCCTGTCGGAGCTCGCGCAGCGGCTGCAGCCGGCGCTCGATCCACAGGGCGACGAGGTCAAGGCGGCGCTGAAGGCGGCGACCGCGCAAGCGGTGTCGCTCGGCATCTTCGGCGTGCCGACCGTCGAGGTCGACGGGCGGTTGTTCTGGGGGCTGGACGGCCTGGAATTGCTGCAGGGCTACCTCGGCGGCGACCCCTGGTTCGATGGACCGGCGTGGGACGACGCGGCGCGACAGCCGTTGGGAATCCAGCGCACCCCCTGATCAGGGCAGCAGCAGCCCTTGGTCCAGAAGCTCCTGCACGATGTCAGCCTGCAGGCGGTCCCGACGACGCTTGGCCTCCTCGCGATGAGGAGCGTCTTGCGCCATCCAACGCTTGAATTCGATGAAGGTGCCAGGTGCGATCGTGCTCATCCACGCCATGCGGCCGGTCGCCGAAACGACGGCATGCTCGAAGCGAGGCGCGGACGTCAGCACGGAGGCTCGGATGGCCTGGACCGGCCAGAGATCGCCTTCGTCCGAAGAGAATCGGAACGGGTGCGGGTCGCCGTCGACCGCCTGGCGGCGCAGGAAATCGACCTCGAAGCCGCGCGCATTGATGGCCGTCTCGTTCTGTCCTTCCTTGCGCTCGAACGTCGGGTCGGCCTTCTTCAGGACGTCGAGCATCGATGAATCGAGCTGCTGCAGGTCTGTCATGAACTGCACCCTGCGCCGCGCGTCCCAAAGCAGGTCGATGTCCTGCGTGGCCAAGGCGCCCGGCACGATGCGAACGCCGGCGGCTGCCTCATACGCGTAGAGCGCGTGGGTGCCGACCACGGTGAAATGCTCCAGCAGGTCAGCGTCCGCGAGCGCCTGCAGCACGCCGATCAGGAGCGAGGGCGCACGGCCCACCTTCAGCGCCTTGTTCATGCGCTCGGCTTCGTTCAAGGCCTCGCGCAGCGATGCCAGGCGGGCCTCGACAGCCTGCTTGCGGCTGGTGTACTCCGCGAAGATCCTTTCCGTGAGCTCGGAGCGAGGGCCCAGCCGTTCCTGGTTGCGCTGGCGTGGCCGTGTCTTCACCAGGTACTCGTAGTCGCCTTCCTGCTTCCAGTACATCGCGCCGATATAGCTGCGTGCCTGGACCTGTACGCGGCGGAATTCGACGAAGGTCGTCATCGAATCGATGGCTTGCCGCGCAGCGTTGTCCGACAGGGGCAGGTAGTTCATCACCGCAGAATAACAAGACTCTGGAATTTGCGGTGAATCCAGCCAAATCAAGCACTTGCCTCAATGAGGGAGACGATGACCGTGCCAGGGTGTGTGCGGGAAACTCCCAGTGCGGGTCATCCCTCGTTTCCCACGATGAGAAACGTTTCGTCAGGGTTGTCACTGAAGTTGTCAGCCGGCGTTCAGCTTGGCGTCAGCGATGGGTCAGAGGGCGTCGTGAAGATGCGGCACGCCCCGCCGTTCGGCAGGGAGCCTGACGACAAGGAGACATTCCAATGGCAACTGCAGTGGCCAAACCGGCACGCAACCCCGCGGGGCCGATGACGCGCGAGGAGCGCAAGGTCATCTTCGCGTCCAGCCTCGGCACCGTGTTCGAGTGGTACGACTTCTACCTGTACGGCACGCTCGCCGCCATCATCGGCAAGCAGTTCTTCTCCAACCTCGACCCGGCCTCCCAGGTCATCTTCTCGCTGCTCGCGTTCGCGGCCGGCTTCATCGTGCGGCCGTTCGGCGCGCTGGTGTTCGGGCGGCTGGGCGACATGATCGGGCGCAAGTACACCTTCCTGGTGACGATCCTGATCATGGGCCTGTCGACCTTCATCGTCGGCGTGCTGCCGACCTACGCATCGATCGGCGTCGCCGCCCCGGTGATCCTGATCGGCCTGCGCCTGCTGCAGGGCCTCGCGCTCGGCGGCGAGTACGGCGGTGCAGCCACCTACGTGGCCGAGCATGCGCCGCACGGCAAGCGCGGTGCGTTCACCTCGTGGATCCAGACCACGGCGACGCTCGGGCTGTTCCTGTCGCTGCTGGTCATCCTGGGCACGCGCACCTGGATCGGCGAAGAGGCGTTCGCCGACTGGGGCTGGCGCATTCCGTTCCTGGTCTCGATCCTGCTGCTGGCCGTCAGCGTGTGGATCCGCCTGTCGATGAACGAATCGCCGGCCTTCAAGAAGATGAAGGAAGAGGGCAAGACCTCGAAGGCGCCGCTGACCGAGTCGTTCGGCCAGTGGAAGAACCTGAAGATCGTGATCCTGGCACTGGTCGGGCTGACGATGGGCCAGGCGGTGGTCTGGTACACCGGCCAGTTCTACGCGCTGTTCTTCCTGACCGGCGCGCTGAAGGTCGACGGGCCCACCGCCAACGTGCTGATCGCTGCCGCGCTGCTGATCGGCACGCCGTTCTTCATCGTCTTCGGCACGCTGTCGGACAAGATCGGCCGCAAGCCGATCATCATGGCCGGCTGCCTGATCGCCGCGCTGACCTACTTCCCGCTGTTCAAGGCGCTGACCGAGGCCGCCAACCCGGAACTCGCAGCGGCCCAGAAGAGCGCCAAGGTCACGGTGACGGCCGACCCGTCGGAATGCTCGTTCCAGTTCAACCCGACCGGCGTGGCCAAGTTCACCAGCTCGTGCGACATCGCCAAGCAGGTGCTGGCCGCGGGGTCGGTGAGCTATGAGAACGTGGCGGGCACCGGCCCGGCGAAGATCGTGATCGGCGACAAGACGATCGAGTCCTTCACGTCGAAGGGCTTGCCCGCCGACGAAGCCAAGGCCAAGGACGCGGCGTTCAAGAAGGACGTGGCCGCGGCGCTGAAGGAGCACGGCTACCCGGCGAAGGCCAAGCCGATCGCCTTCATGAGCGGCCAGTGGTGGACGCTGGTGTCGATCCTGACGCTGCTGGTGATCTACGTGACGATGGTCTACGGCCCGATCGCCGCGATGCTGGTCGAGATGTTTCCGACGCGCATCCGCTACACCTCGATGAGCCTGCCGTACCACATCGGCAACGGCTGGTTCGGCGGCCTGCTGCCGGCCACCGGGCTGGCGATCGTGGCGCAGACGGGGAACATGTACAACGGCCTCTGGTACCCGATCGTGTTCGCGTCGATCACCTTCGTGGTGGGGATGCTGTTCGTCAAGGAGACGAAGGACGTTGATATCTACGCGAGTGATTGAGCGCTGAGTTGAATCGAGACGCGGGCCGTGGCGACACGGCCCGCGKTTGCTTTGGGGGCGCAGGAACTTCCTCCGGCGCGGGGTCACTCAGTCCCGGTTGGCGAGAACGACGCGCTGCGCAGTGATGGTGTGTTCTTGCCAAATAGGCATCGATGACTGAAGGGTCACTGTCGTCGCGAGGGGTTCCGCTCGATCTGCGCGTCGAGATCAGCAGCCTGAGACAGCTCGATCAGGCAATTGCCACACAGGCACCGGTCGTACGCCGACCGAAGCCGCGCCAGCATCCCTGCGCTGAGCACCATTCGACTGCACCAGCATGGCTGGTCGTCATTGACGCCGCAATGGAACGCCCGCTCGCAGCGCGGGCAGGTGCTGCCGTCGTCGCTGTCAGCCGGCAGTGCGTCCACGTTGCCGCCGCAGCAGCGCCGTCGCCAGCGCCAGCCCACCCAGCCACCCAAAGCCCAGCGCGCCGCCGCCTTCGTCGCTGTTGCTGTTGCCACCGCTCCCGCCCCCATTCCCGCCGCTCGGCGGCGGCGTCGTCACCACGCCGACCGCGCCGTCGAGCGCGACCGTGCGGGTGAACTTGGTGGTCGAGGTGCCTTGGTGCATCGTCATGGTCAGCGTCGCACTGTAGCCCGCGGTGTCGGCCGCGCTGAACGAAATGGTGGCCCGGCAGGTGGCCGACGCCGCCAGCTTCTGCGCGGTGCAGGTATCGCTCTTCAGCGTGAAGCGTGCCGCGCCGGCGCCGCCGATCGCGACGCTGTCGACCGTGACCTGCCCGAAGGTCACGCCGTTGGCGAGGTCGAGGTTCTGCGACACCGTCGGCACGTTCACTGCGCTGGCCGAGAAGCTCAGCGCGCTGTCGCTGGTCTTCGGCGTGTCGGCGATGAAGGCGGCGATGTCGGTCATCTCTTCCGCGTCCAGCACCTGGAACTGCTTCATCGCGCTGACGTTGTTCAGCGCATAGCCGATGCGGTTCAGCGCGGTCTCGGAATCGATCGCGGCGAACGGATCGCGTGCGCCGCCGCCGGTCTTGAAGTAGATCTCCGCGCGGCGGTTCTGCACGTTGGTGTGGCAGCTCGTGCAGTTGCCGGTGAACGACAGGCCGGTCTGGTTCATCGTGTCCTCGAACAATAGCTTGCCGGTGGCGGGGTTGTAGTTCGCGTGGGCGGCGAAAGCGCTCGTCGCCAGGGCGGCGGCGAGGGCAGTGCGGGCAAGGATCGAGGAGGGCATGCGGCATTCCCGGTGAGCGTGAGCTCAGAACCCTGCAAGGGCCCTGCCACCCGCGCTGGAACACCCGTTCCCCGTAGGACCGCCGCGGCGAGCGACGATTCGCGCCCACCCGGGTGCCGCGGCGTGTCAGTCACGTTGCGTGCCCTCACAGCCGACGCATTCGCTTACGCCGCGCGCGCGAAGCTCAGCCTGCCGCGAACAGCCCCTTGTGCCTCTCGCGCAGCAGGTTCTTCTGCACCTTGCCCATCGTGTTGCGAGGCAATTCCTGCACCAGCTCGACCAGCTTCGGCACCTTGAAGTTCGCGATCTGCGCCTTCAGCGCCGCCGCGATCGCGGCCCCTTCGAGCTGCGCACCGGCGCGCGGCACCACCACCGCGACCACCGCCTCGCCGAAATCGGGATGCGGCACGCCGACCACCGCGCTCTCGGCGACGCCCGGCATGTCGTTGATGTAGCCCTCGATCTCGGCCGGGTAGACGTTGTAGCCGCCGCTGATGATCAGGTCCTTGCTGCGACCGACGATGCACACATAGCCGCGCTCGTCGATGCGGCCGACGTCGCCGGTCTTGAACCAGCCGTCGTCGGTGAATTCTTCCTTCGTCTTCTCGGGCAGGCGCCAGTAGCCGGCGAACACGTTCGGGCCTTTCACCTCGATGCCGCCGATCTCGCCGCGCGGGCAGTCGCGGCCTTCGTCGCGCACGCGCAACTGCACGCCCGGCAGCGGGAAGCCCACCGTGCCGGCGCGGCGCTCGCCGTCGGCCGGGTCGTACGGGTTCGAGGTCAGCATCACCGTCTCGCTCATGCCGTAGCGCTCGAGGATGGCCTGCCCGGTGCGCTCGCGCCAGGCGTTGAAGGTCTCGGGCAACAGCGGCGCCGAGCCGGCGACGAACAGCCGCATGCCCGAGCACGCCGCGCGCGTGAGCCCCGGCTCGGCCAGCAGCCGCACGTACAGCGTCGGCACGCCCATGAACACCGTGGCGCGCGGCAGCGCGGCCAGCACGCGCTTCGGGTCGAACTTCGCGAGCCAGATCATCTTGCTGCCGTTCAGCAGCGCGCCGTGGATCGCGACGAACAGGCCGTGCACATGGAAGATCGGCAGCGCGTGCACCAGCACGTCGCCCGGCTGCCAACCCCAGTACGCCTTCAGCGTGCGCGCATTGCTCAGCATGTTGCCGTGCGTCAGCATCGCGCCCTTGCTGCGCCCGGTCGTGCCGCTGGTGTACAGGATGGCCGCCAGGTCGTCGGCACCGCGCACTGCGGGCACGTGCTGGTCGCTCTGGTGCGAAGCCCGCTCCAGCAGGCTGCCGCTGCGGTCGTCGCCGAGCGTGAACACATGGCGCGTGCCGGCCTTGAACGCGAGCTTGCTGACCCAGCCGAAGTTCTTCGGTGCGCACACCACCACCGCCGGCTCGGCGTTACCGATGAAGTACTCGATCTCGGCGGCCTGGTAGGCGGTGTTCAGCGGCAGGTAGACGAAGCCGGCGCGCAGCACCGCGAGGTACAGCATCAGCGCCTCGACCGACTTCTCGGTCTGCACCGCGACGCGGCTGCCGGCCGGCAGCTCCAGCGACTCGAGCAGGTTCGCGAGCATCGCGGTGGCGCGCTCGAGGTCGCGCCAGCGGTAGCTGAGCGGCGCCTCGCCATCGGCCACCTCGATCGCGGTCGTGTCGAGGTCGGCGGGAAAGGCCGCGCGCAACGCGGCGAACAGGTTGTCACTACTCATCGAACCTCCTCGGGGGATCTTCAGCCGCGCTGGAAATGCGGCGGTCGCTTCTCGATGAAGGCCTGGATGCCTTCACGGTGTTGGGGGCTGTCGGCATAGCCGTAGTGCGCGCGGCGCTCGTCGGCGCTCGGCCCGCCGGCGGCCAGCTGGCGCAGCGTGCGCTTGTTGATGCGCGCGGCCTGCGGAGACAAGGCCGCGAGCGCGCGGGCGCGCTGCAGCGTGTGCGGCGCGACCTGCTCATCGGCCACCACCGCATGCACCAGGCCGCGTTGCAGCGCGATCGACGCATCGACGAGGCGGGCTTCGAGCAGCATCTCGCGCAAGGTGGGCGCGGGCACCACGCGCGCGAGCATCTGCAGCTCGCCGGGCGCCATCGGGAAGCCGAGCTTCGCGATCGGCGCGCCGAAGCGGCTGCCCATGCCGGCGATGCGGATGTCGCAGCAGGCCGCGATCTCCAGCCCGCCGCCGACGCAGGCGCCCTCGATCTGCGCGACGACCGGGATGTCGCAGTCGAGCAGCGCCTGCAGCGCGGGCGCGACGGTGTGCTCGTGGAAATCATGCAACCGCTGTTCGTCGAAGCGGAACTGCGCGAACTCGCCGATGTCGCCGCCGGACGCGAACTGGCCGTCGGCGCCGCAGACGATCACCGCATGCGGCGCCTGCGCGGCGTCGAGCGCCTGCAGCCGCGCGAACACGTCGCGCAGCGCCTGCCACATCGCGATGTCGATCGCGTTGTGCTTGCCGGGATTCGCGATGACGACCCGGGCGATGCCGGGTTCGTCGTGGCTCAGCGTGATGGAACCGGGCACGCTTGCCTCGTCAATCAAGTTTTGCGCCCGAGGCCTTCACCACATCGGCCCAGCGCTTGATCTCGCTGTTGACGAACTTGCCGAAGGCGTCGCCGTACAGGTTGGGCGTTTCGGCGCCGAGGCCGTTCCAGGCCTTCACGAGGTCGTCGGAGGTCAGCGCCTTCTTCATCTCGGCGCGCATCGACTCGACGATCTCCTTCGGCGTGTTCTTCGGCGCCCACAGGCCGTACCAGGTGGCGACCTGGTAGCTCGGCAGGCCGGCCTCGGCTGTGGTCGGCACGTCGGCGAAGCCGGGTGCGCGCCGCTCGGAGGCGACGGCCAGCGCCTTGATGCGCCCGCCCTTGATGTGGTTGGCCGACGAGCCCAGGCCGTCGAACATCATGTCGACCTGCCCGGCGATCAAATCCTGCAGCGCCGGGCCCGCACCGCGGTACGGGATGTGCGTGATGAAGGTCTTGGTCTGCAGCTTGAACAGCTCGCCGGCCAGGTGGTGCGAGGTGCCGTTGCCAGCCGAGCCGTAGTTCAGCTTGCCCGGGTTCTTGCGCGCGTACTCCAGCAGGCCCTTCAGGTCGGTGACCGGCACGCGCTGCGGGTTGACCACGATCACCTGCGGCACGCTGGAGATCAGGCCGACCGGGATGAAATCGGTCTCGATGTTGTAGTCGAGCTTCGGGTACATCGACGGCGCGATCGTGTGGTGCACCGCGCCCATGAAGAAGGTGTAGCCGTCGGCCGCCGCATGCGATGCGACGGTGGCGCCGACGTTGCCGCCCGCGCCGCCCTTGTTGTCGATCAGGAACTGCTTGCCGGCGTTCCTGCTCATCAGCCCGAACAGCGGGCGCGCGAACGCGTCGGTGCCGCCGCCGGCCGGGAACGGCACGATGATCGTGACCGGCTTGCTCGGCCAGGCGCTCTGCGCGCCGGCGAACGGCATGGCCAGCGTGGCAGCCGCCGCGGCGCCGGTGCGAAGAACGTCTCGGCGTGTCGGCGCGCGTCGTGATTCGAAGCTCATGTTGTCTCCCGGTCGTTGATGTGAAGCAAGGGGGCCGAGGGCGGCCCGGGGTCAGAGCAGGGCGGCCACGGCGCGCGAATGCGCCACGTCGCCCTGGGTGAATTTCTCGTGGCTGGTCTCGACCTTCTGCAGGTCGTAGAGGTAATTGACCATCATCCCGAACGATTGCTTGAGTCCTTTGCGCGACAGGTTACCCGAAGGATTGAGCCGTTCGAGCCGCGCGCCGTTGTCGAGGTGAAAACGCGCCACCGCATCGCCGCCCGGCGTGGTCGACACGTGCACCAGGTAGGCGGCGCACAGGCGGGCCAGCGCCTCGCGCTCGGCCTCGGCCAGGCCGTTCAACGTGGCCGCGGTGGCGAGAGTCGCCAGGTCGCCGCCGCTGGCTTCGTCGAGCAGCTCGCGCGCCTGCACCAGGCGCTCGGCCTCGCCGCGCTTCAGGCCGGGCAGCGCGGCCAGGTCGCTGCGGCTTGTCAGCCAGGTCGCGAAGCCGGGGATCGGCGACAAGGTGCAGAAGGTCTTGAGCTGCGGCAACTCGCGCTTCAGCTGCTCGGCCACGCGCTTGATCAGGAAGTTGCCGAGCGACACGCCCTTCAGCCCCGGCTGGCAGTTGCTGATCGAGTAGAACGCCGCCACCTTGAACTGGTCGGGTGGCAGCGGCTGCGAGTTCTTGTCGATCAGCGGCGCGATCGCGCCCGGCATCTCGGGCAGCAGCGCCACCTCGACGAAGATCAGCGGCTCGTCGGGCAACTGCGGGTGGAAGAACGCGAAGCAGCGGCGATCGGGTTGCAGGCGGCGGCGCAGGTCGTCCCAGCCGTCGATCTCGTGCACCGCCTCGTGGTGGATGATCTGCTCCAGCAGCTGCGCGGGCGAGCGCCAGTCGACCTTCTGCATCTGCAGGAAGCCGGGGTTGAACCACGACGACAGCAGGTGCAGGAAATCGGCCTCGAGCGCGCGCAGCTCGGGCTGCGCCTTCACGCGGGCCAGCAGCTTGCGGCGCATCGAGACGATGTGCGCGGTGCCGCCGGGCGTGCGGTTGATGCGGCGCAGCAGCTCCTGGCGCGGCGGCTCGGCCAGGTGCGTCAGGCGGATCAGGTTGTCGGCCGACGGTTCGTCGGCATAGGCCTGCGCCACCGACAGCACCGCCTTCGGGTCGGGGCTGAAATCGCGCGACAGGCGCTCGAAGAAGCCGGCCTGCTGGTCGTCGGGCAGGTTGCTGAAGCGCGCCACCAGGCCGCTCGCGATCGCGACGCTGTTGGCCTCGCCGCGCTCGGAGAGCAGGCGGCGGCAGTCGAGCATCAGGCTGCGCAACGCGCGGTCGTTGCCGGCGCGGCGCGCGGCGTTCTTCAGGCTTTCAAGCATGGTGTTGTCCCTGGTCCAAGGTGGCTTCCTGGGCCGCTTCATGCGCGCGCAATGCCTTCAGCGCGGCGAGCTGGGCCATCAGGTGGTCGTGCATCAGCTGCTCGGCGCGCGCGGCGTCGCGCTGCTCGATGGCGTCGATCAGGCGACGGTGCTCGCCGATCGATTCCTCGATGCGGCCCGGCCAGTTCAGCTGGCGCCCGCGCAGCAGCCGCACGAAGCGGCGCAGGTCGGTGGTGGCGCGGTCGAGCCAGCGGTTGGCGGCCAGCGCCTGCACCGTGCTGTGGAAATCATGGTTCGCGCGGTAGTAGCCGTCGATGTTGCGGGCCGCGGCGTGCTTCTCGAGCGCCGCATGCAGGCGCTGCAGCAGCTTGATGTCGGCGGGCGTCGCCTTGCGCACCGCCTCGAACGCGCAGCGGCCTTCGAGCAAGGCCATCACCGGGAACAGTTCGTCGGCATCGTCCTCCGACAGCTCGGTCACCTTGCAGCCCTGGCGCGGCACCAGCTCGACCAGGCCCTCGGCCGCCAGCACCTTCAACGCCTCGCGCAGCGGGGTGCGGCTGATCTTCCAGTTGCTGGCCAGCGCGAGTTCGTCGATCCACTGCCCGGGCACCAGCTGGCGCTCGAACACCATGTTGCGCAGGCGAGCGGCCACTTCTTCGTGAAGCGATGCCAGGCGCAGAGGTGTCGGGTCGACCATGGGGTGTTCACCGGTGGACCGCCACGGCGCGGCGGTTCGGGTCACTCTAAATCCAGTAATTCATAATTACAAGAGGGGCTGCGACAAAGACAAACCCTGAGTGCGCGGCGCGGCCTGCTCGCTACAGTGTCCGCGTGCCAGACACCCCTGAATTCCTGTCGCCGCCGACCCTGCCGGCCGATGCCGACGCGCTGCTGAAGCTGGCGGCGCGCAGCATGTTCGACACGCTCGCGCGCACCGCGATGGGCACGCTGGTGGTGGATCGCCAGCACCGCATCGTGTGGATCAGCGAGGGCTACAAGCGCTTCCTGCCGGCGCTCGGCCATGCAGAGGACGACTTCGTCGGCCGGCTGGTCGAGGAGGTGGTGCCGAACACGCTGATGGCGCACGTGATCGACAGCGGCCAGCCGATGCTGGTGGACCTGCTGACCAACCAGGCCGGCACCTTTCTCGTGAGCCGGTTGCCGCTGCGCGACGAACGCGGCGAGGTGATCGGCGCGATGGGCATGGTGCTGCTCGACCACCCCGAGACGACGATGCAGCCGCTGATCACGAAGTTCAGCCACCTGCAGCGCGAGCTCGATGACGCGCGCCGGCAACTCGCCGCGCAACGCCGCCCGAAGTTCACGGTGGCGAGCTTCATCGGCGCGAGCCCGCAGGCGATGGAGGTCAAGCGCCAGGCGCGGCGCGTCGCGCAGACCGACAGCACGGTGCTGCTGCTGGGCGAGACCGGCACCGGCAAGGAGTTGCTCGCGCATGCGATCCATGCGGCGAGCACGCGGGCGTCGCGGGCGTTCGTCGGCGTCAACATCGCCGCGGTGCCGGACAGCCTGCTGGAGGCCGAATTCTTCGGCGTGGCGCCGGGGGCCTACACCGGCGCCGACCGCAAGGGCCGCGACGGCAAGTTCAAGCTGGCCGATGGCGGCACGCTGTTCCTCGATGAGATCGGCGACATGCCGATCGCGCTGCAGTCGAAGCTGCTGCGCGTGCTGCAGGAGCAGGAGGTGGAGCCGCTGGGCAGCAACACGGTGCAGCGCGTGGACGTGCGCATCATCGCGGCGACCAGCCGCGACCTGCCGGCGATGGTGGCCGACGGTCGCTTCCGCGCCGACCTGTTCTATCGGCTGAACGTGCTGCCGATCCGGTTGCCGGCGCTGCGCGAGCGCATGGTCGACCTGGAGGCGCTGATCGAGGCGCTGGCCGACGACATCGCGCGGCGCAGCGGGCTGCCGCACAAGAACCTGGAGCCGGACGCGCTGGCGCTGCTGGCGCGGCACCGCTGGCCGGGCAACATCCGCGAACTGCGCAACGTGCTGGAGCAGGCGACGCTGATGACCGACGACATGACGCTGACGGCGCGGCATTTCAGGCAGGTGGAGGCGCAGGACAGCGGGCTGGGGCCGGTGATCGAGGCGGCGGTGGAACCGTTGCCGGTGGCGGCGACGGCATCGACGCCGAAGTCGCTGCCGCAGGCGATCGCCGAGCTGGAGTGCCGCGCGATCCGCGAGGCGCTCGCGGCGACCGGCGGCAACAAGCTTGCGGCCTCGCGGCTGCTGGGGATCTCGCGGGCGACCTTGTACGAGAAGCTGCCGCATCTGAACGGGTAGCCACGTTTCTTTGCACACCTGAAATCCAAGCGACACGCCTGCATCCCACGATGAAGCTGTCCAGGAGATTTCGATGAGCACCACCCAGCGACTCGCATTCACCACCGTGGCCCTCGTGCTGGCGGTTTCTGCAGGCATGGCTCAGGCCCAGGAGCGCCACGGCCGCGGCGGCCCGCCACCCGGCTACCGCTCGCCGCACTGGCAGTTCGACAACCGCTACCACCACGACCACTACTACCCGTCGCGCGGGTATGTCGCCGCGGCGCTGCCGGGCGGCAGCATCAGCATCGGGTTCCACGGCGGCAACTACTTCTACCAAGGCGGCGTCTGGTTCCGCCCGCAGGGCCCGCGCTACGTCGTCGTCGCGCCGCCGTTCGGCATCGTCGTGCCGCTGCTGCCGCCGGCCTACACCACGCTCTACATCGGCGGCGCGCCGTACTACTACGCGAACGGTGCGTACTACGCGACCGCGCCGGGCGGCTATGCCGTGGTCGAGCCGCCGCCGGGCGCCGATGCCGCGCAGCCCACACCGCTCCCGCCGCCACCCAAGCCCGAGCCGGATCCGATCCTCTACCCGCGCACCGGCCAGAGTCCCGCGCAGACCGAGGCCGACCGCCAGGAATGCAACCGCTGGGCCACCACGCAGCCGGCGGCGATGGCGGATGCCTCCGTCTTCCAGCGCGCGGTGGCGGCCTGCATGGACGGGCGCGGCTACACGGTTCGGTGACATAGGGGGCCCGACCCCCTCGGCTGGGCGGTTGTGGGCAGGGAGCGGGGCCGTTAAGTTTCGGCTCCACTCCCTCTCGCCCGACCGATGCGCCTGCCCACCCTCCTGCTGTTGCTCTGCTGCCTCGCCGGCACGGTGCGGGCGCAGGTGCAGCCGGATGCATCCACGTCAGATGACCTGCTGGTCCGCCTGACGCGCGACGAAGCCGTCGCCTACGAAAACGGCGAAGGCGTGCCGCGCGATCCGGTGCGCGCCGCGCAGCTCTACTGCCAGGCCGCCCGCCAGGGCGACGCCGAATCGCAATACAACCTCGCGTGGATGTATGCGAACGGCCGCGGCATCGACCGCAACGACGCCACCGCCTCGTTCTTCTTCCACGCTGCCGCCGAGCAGGGCCTGCCGCAGGCGGTGCGCATGCTCGAACGCGTCGGCCAGCCCGGCACCGACATTCCCGACTGCATGCGCCCGCCCGCGCCGGTGGTGGCCGCCGCGGTGCAGGCCACGCCCGCCGCCGCCGCACCCGCGGCCGAGCTGCGCAGCAACGGCCCGAAGTACATCGTCGACCTGGTGAAGACCATCGCGCCGGAGTACCGCGTCGACCCGCAGCTCGCGCTCGCGTTCATCCAGGTCGAGTCGAACTTCGACGTGGTCGCGCTGTCGCCGAAGAACGCGCAGGGCCTGATGCAGCTGATCCCCGAGACCGCCGCCCGCTTCAACGTGAAGCGGCCGTTCGACCCGGCGCAGAACATCCGCGGCGGGCTGGCCTACATCCGCTGGCTGCTCGCCTACTACCGCGGCGATGTGACGCTGGTGGCGGCGGCCTACAACGCCGGCGAAGGCGCAGTGAACCGCTACCGCGGCGTGCCGCCGTATGCCGAGACGCTGGGCTACGTGAGCCGCATCCTGAAGTCGTCGCGCATGCTGACGCACCCGTTCGACACCACGGTCACCGAGGCCTCACCGCAGCTCGCGGTCATGCGCAAGTTCTAGCCACTCTGCCTGCTGTCCGGACAGTGCGCACTGTCCGCGATCCGTTCACGCCCGCTTGGCGCGGCCTGCGGGACAACCCGAAGACGCCGGCACAAAGTCCTTGCCGCTCAAGGGCTTGAACGCCGCGGCGCACGATGGCCCGTGTGTGGCACGTGGCTTGCGCTGTACGAGGTGCACGCGCATCACCATTCCAATAAAACAGGAGACAGCATGACCGCGACCCGACAGCGCCCGATGGCGCTGCTGGCCTGCCTTGCCTTGGCCGGCCTTTTGATCGCCGCCACCGGCGCGCAGGCGCAGACCCAGGACATCCGCATCGCCCACGTCTACAGCAAGACCGGCCCGCTCGAGGCCTACGGCAAGCAGACGCAGACCGGCTTCATGATGGGGCTCGACTACGCGACCGGCGGCACGATGACGGTGGCCGGCCGCAAGCTCACGGTGATCGAGCGCGACGACCAGGGCAAGCCCGACGTCGGCAAGAGCCAGCTCGCGGCGGCCTATGGCGACGACAAGGCCGACATCGCGGTCGGCCCGTCGTCGTCGGGCGTCGCGCTGGCGCTGCTGCCGGTCGCCGAGGAGTACAAGAAGGTGCTGCTCGTCGAGCCCGCGGTGGCCGATTCGATCACCGGCGACAAGTGGAACCGCTACATCTTCCGCACCGGCCGCAACAGCTCGCAGGACGCCATCGCCAATGCGGTCGCGCTCGACAAGCCCGGCGTCACGATCACGACGCTCGCGCAGGACTACGCCTTCGGCCGCGACGGCGTGAAGGCCTTCAAGGAGTCGATCAAGAAGGCGAAGCTGATCGACGGCGAGTACCTGCCGACCAGCACCACCGACTTCACCGCCGGGGCGCAGCGCCTGATCGACAAGCTGAAGGACCAACCCGGCCGCAAGATCATCTGGATCCTGTGGGCCGGCGCCGGCAACCCGTTCAAGATCGCCGACCTGGATCTCAAGCGCCACGGCATCGAGATCGCGACCGGCGGCAACATCCTGCCGGCGATGGCCGCGTACAAGAACTTTCCCGGCATGGAAGGCGCCACGTACTACTACTTCGGCATCCCGAAGAACCCGGTCAACGAATGGCTGGTGGCCAACCACTACAAGCAGTTCAAGGCGCCGCCGGATTTCTTCACCGCGGGCGGCATGAGCGCGGCGATCGCGGTCGTCGAGGCGCTGAAGAAGACGCAGGGCGCGACCGCGAGCGACAAGCTGATCTCCGCGATGGAAGGCATGGCCTTCGAGACGCCGAAGGGCCGCATGGTGTTCCGCAAGGAGGATCACCAGGCGATGCAGAGCATGTACCACTTCCGCATCAAGGCCGACCCGGCCTTCGCCTGGGGCGTGCCGGAGCTGGTGCGCGAGATCAAGCCCGAAGAGATGGACGTGCCCATTCGCAACAAGCGCTGAGCACCGTCCGCCAACCCACCAAGGAGACATCACGATGAAGAACCGGTTCGCCAGGATCGGGGCTGCGGCCTCGTTCGTGTTTGCTGTGGCCTGCCAGGCCACCCCGCTGCCCCAACTGCAGATCGACCCCGCCGAGGTCAGCGTGTCCGGCCTGTCGTCCGGCGGCTTCATGGCGGTGCAGATGCACGTCGCGTACTCCGCCACTTTCAAGCGCGGCGCCGGCATCGTCGCCGGCGGGCCGTTCTATTGCGCCGAAGGCTCGATCGTCAACGCGACCGGCCGCTGCATGACGCACGCGAGCACCATCCCGGTCAGCAGCCTCGTCAGCACCACCAACAGCTGGGCCACGAGCGGCCTGATCGACCCGGTGGCCAACCTCACCAATTCGAAGGTCTACCTCTACTCCGGCACCTCCGACAACACCGTCAAGCAAGCGGTGATGAACGACCTGAAGACCTACTACCAGAGCTTCGTGCCGGCGGCGAACCTCTTCTACAAGAACACCATCGCGTCCGGCCACGCGATGATCACCGATGACTACGGCAGCAGCTGCGGCACCACCGCGTCGCCTTACATCAACGACTGCGATTTCGACCTCGCCGGCGAGATCCTGAAGCAGCTGCACGGCACGCTGAACCCGCGCAACACCGGCACGCTGTCGGGCACGTTCACCGAGTTCGACCAGACCGCCTTCATCTCCGGCCACGGCATGGCCACCACCGGCTGGGTCTACGTGCCGCAAGCCTGCAGCGCGGGCGCGGCGTGCAAGCTGCACGTGGTGTTCCACGGCTGCCAGCAGAACACCGCGCTGGTCGGCCAGCAGTACGTGCGCAACACCGGCTACAACCGCTGGGCCGACACCAACAACATGGTCGTGCTGTACCCGCAGACCAGCACGCAGGCCACCAACAGCTGCTGGGACTGGTGGGGGTATGACAACGCGAACTACGCGAAGAAGTCCGGCCCGCAGATGGCGGCGGTGCGCGCGATGATGACCACGCTGGGCAGCGGCTCGGCACCGTCGGGCCTGCCGGCGCCCACCGGCGTCGGCACCTCGGGCGCGACCGCCAGCAGCATGGTGGTCAGCTGGGGCAGCGTCACCGGCGCGAGCGGCTACAACGTGTACCGCGGCGGCAGCAAGGTCAACGCAAGCCTGGTCGCGGGCACCAGCTACACCGACACCGGGCTGGCCGCCGGCACCACCTACTCCTGGACGGTGAAGGCGGTCGACGGCGGCGGCGTCGAAGGTACGTCGTCTGCTGTGGCCACCGGCAGCACCACCGGCGCGCCACCGGCCGCCACCTGCACCACCGCGAGCAACTATGCGCACGTCGCGGCCAACCGGGCGCACGTGCAGGGCGGCTACGCGCTGGCGAACGGCTCGAACCAGAACATGGGGCTGTGGAACCTGTTCGTCACGACGACGCTGAAGATGACGGGCACGAACTACTACGTGATCGGAACCTGTCCTTGAATGCCTGACGCCCCGATGCTCGAGACCCAGGACCTCACCATCCGCTTCGGCGGCCACGTCGCGGTCGACCGCGTCAGCTGCAGCTTCGAGGCCGGCACGCTGACCGCGATCGTCGGGCCGAACGGCGCCGGCAAGACGACGTACTTCAACCTGGTCTCGGGCCAGCTGCGCGCGAGCGCCGGCCACGTGCGCCTGAACGGCGTCGACATCACCGCCGACGGCCCGGCGGCGCGCACGCAGCGCGGCATCGGCCGGGCCTTCCAGCTGACGCAGCTGTTCCCGGGCCTGCCGGTGCGCGAGAACGTGCGGCTGGTCGTGCAATCGCGCGCTCGGCTCGGCCTGAACCTGTGGTCGGTGTGGCGCGATCACCGCGACACGCTCGAGCGCACGCAGGCGCTGCTCGAACAGGTGCGCCTCACCGATCAAGCAGACCGGCTTGCCGGCAGCCTGCCGCACGGCGACCAGCGCAAGCTGGAGGTTGCGATGCTGATGGCGCTGGAGCCACGCGTCTTCATGTTCGACGAGCCGACCGCCGGCATGAGCGTCGACGAGGTGCCGGTGGTGCTGGACCTGATCCGCATGCTGAAGGCGCGCCGCGATTGCGCGATCCTGCTGGTCGAGCACAAGATGGACGTGGTGCGCGAACTCGCCGACCGCATCGTCGTGCTGCACAACGGCCAGCTCGTCGCCTACGGCGAACCCGACATTGTGATCGCCTCGCCGATCGTGCAGCAGGCCTACCTGGGGCTGGCGGCATGACGCTCTCGCTGCAAGGCGTGCACACGCACATCGGCGCGTACCACATCCTGCAAGGCGTCGACCTCGATGTGTCGGCCGGGCAGGTGACGATGCTGCTCGGCCGCAACGGCGCCGGTAAGACGACGACGCTGCGCACGGTGATGGGCCTGTGGACGGCATCCGCCGGCCGCATCGCGTTCAACGACGACGACATCACGCGCCTCGGAACGCCGCGCATCGCGCAGCGCGGCATCGCCTACGTGCCGGAGAACATGGGCATCTTCGGCGACCTGACGGTGCGCGAGAACCTGTTGCTCGCGGCGCGCGGCGCCCGCTCGCTGGACGACATCGACACGCAGCGCCTCGACTGGCTGTGCGGCCTGTTCCCCGCGCTGCGCACGTTCTGGCTGCATCCGGCCGGCGCGCTGTCGGGCGGGCAGAAGCAGATGCTCGCGATCGCGCGCGCGATGATCGAGCCGCGCCGCCTGCTGCTGATCGACGAGCCGAGCAAGGGCCTCGCGCCGGCCATCGTGCAGAACCTGGTCGCGGCGCTGCGCGAGATGAAGGCGACGAACACGGCGATCCTGCTGGTCGAGCAGAACTTCGCGATGGCGCGTGCGCTCGGCGACCACGTCGCGGTGATGGACGGCGGCCGCATCGTGCACCGCGGCGCGATGGCCGAGCTGGCCGACGACGACGCGTTGCAGCACCGTTTGCTCGGCCTCTCACTGGGAGCGCACGCATGAGCGCCACGCTGCCCCGCTCATCGTTCGACTACGTGCCGCTGGCGCTGGTGCCGCTGCTGGCGCTCGCCGCGTGGCCGCTGATCGGCTCGTCGTCGAGCTGGCTCACGCTGACCGTCGCCGGCCTCGCGATGGGGATGATCGTCTTCATCGTCGCGTCCGGCCTGACGCTGGTGTTCGGCCTGATGGACGTGCTGAACTTCGGCCACGGCGTCTTCATCGCGTTCGGCGCCTTCATCGCGACCAGCGTGCTCGGCGGCCTGGCCGACTGGACCGGCGCCGACAGCCTGTGGCTCAACCTGGCCGCGCTGTTCCCGGCAATGCTGGCCGCGATGGCGCTGGCTGCCGCGGTGGGCTGGGCCTTCGAGCGCGTGCTGGTGCGCCCGGTCTACGGCCAGCACCTGAAGCAGATCCTGATCACGATGGGCGGCATGATCATCGGCGAGGAGCTGATCAAGGCGATCTGGGGCCCGGCGCTGATCCCGTTGTCGCTGCCGCAGGCGCTGCGCGGCGTGCTCGCGCTGGGCGATGCGTCGGTCGAGAAGTTCCGGCTGCTCGCCACCGGCCTCGGCGCCGTCGTGCTGGCCGCGATGCTCTACACGCTGAACCGCACCAAGCTCGGCCTGCTGGTGCGCGCCGGCGTGCAGGACCGCGAGATGGTCGAGAGCCTCGGCTACCCGGTGCGCACGCTGTTCGTCGGCGTGTTCGTCGCCGGCTCGGCGCTGGCCGGGCTCGGCGGCTCGCTGTGGGCGCTGTACCAGCAGGGCGTGGTGCCGCAGATCGGCGCGCAGCTGAACGTGCTGATCTTCATCGTGATCATCATCGGCGGGCTCGGCTCGACGCTCGGTTGCTTCGTCGGCGCGCTGCTGGTCGGGCTGCTGGCCAACTACACCGGCTTCCTGTGGCCGAAGGTCGCACTGTTCTCGAACATCGGGCTGATGGTCGCGGTGCTGCTGTGGCGCCCGCGCGGCTTGTATCCGGTGAGTTCGCGATGAGCGCTCGTCTGGGAGCTGGCCTGCTCGATCGCCTGCTGTCGCACGACCTGCCGCGCAGCCGCATGCTCGCGGTGCTGCTGGTCGCGATCGTGCTCGGTCTCGCGCTGACACCCTTCGTGTTCACCGGCACGCAGGCGATGAACGTCGCGGCCAAGGTGATGGTCTTCATCGTGCTGGTCGCGAGCTTCGACCTGCTGCTCGGCTACACCGGCATCGTCAGCTTCGCGCACACGATGTTCTTCGGCATCGGCGCCTACGGCATCGCGATCGCCAGCACGCGGCTCGGGCCGGGCTGGCTCGCGCTGGCGGTGGGCGTCGCGGCGGCGCTCGCGGTCTCGCTCGTGCTGTCGCTGCTGATCGGCCTGTTCAGCCTGCGCGTGAAGGCGATCTTCTTCGCGATGATCACGCTGGCGGTGGCCTCGGCCTTCCTGACGCTCGCGTCGCAGCTGTCGGACTGGACCGGCGGCGAAGACGGGCTCAGCTTCCGCTTGCCCGAGGCGCTGGGCGACCGGCGCGTCAGCTACTACCTGCTGTTCAGTGCGGCGCTGCTGCTGGTGCTGGCGATGCTGCGCATCGTCAACTCGCCGTTCGGCCGCGTGCTGCAGGCGATCCGCGAGAACGACTTCCGGGCCGAGGCCATCGGCTACCGCACGGTGGTGTACCGCACGCTGTCGAACGTGCTGTCGGCGCTGTTCGCGACGCTCGCCGGCTGCCTGCTCGCGCTCTGGCTGCGCTACAACGGGCCGGACACCTCGCTGAGCTTCGAGATCATGCTCGACGTGCTGCTGATCGTCGTGATCGGCGGCATGGGCACGGTGTACGGCGCCGTCATCGGCAGCCTGCTGTTCGTGCTGGCGCAGAGCTACCTGCAGAACCTGATGGCGCTCGCGGCGCCGCTGGTCGGCGGCGTGCCGCTGCTGTCGACCTTGATCTCGCCCGAGCGCTGGCTGTTGTGGCTCGGGGTTCTTTTCGTGCTGTCGGTCTACCACTTCCCGAACGGGATCGTGGGGCGGCTGCGCGCGAAGAGGGCCAGCCGGCACGACCATCCCACCCAGAAGGAGACATCGACATGAACCTGCACCCGCTCACGCTCGCCGCCCTCGGACTGTCTGCGCTGGCCCTCGCCGGCTGCAGCGACGACGACACGCCGCCGCCCGTCAACGCGCTGCCCGCCAACGTCACGCAGCAGTCGGTGACGGACTATCCCGCGACCGCCACCGGCGCCGGCAGCACCGCGGCCACGCAGGACCTGCTGACCGGCGGCCTCGGCAAGTCCGGACTTGGCGCGGCCGCGCCCACCTACGCCGACCCGCTGAACCCGACGGCTGCCGAGCTGCGCCGCAATGCGCTGTTCAGCAACTACCGCGGCCTCGTCGACATCAGCGCCGGCGGTGGCTACGGCACGCTGTACGGCCCGAACGTCGATGTGACCGGCCTCGCGACGACCGGCGAAGGGCTGATCCCGGGCCGCGAGTACGTCGCGGTGCTGGACAACGCGGCCGGCACCAAGCGGGTCGCGATCGCGGTGCAGATCCCCGACACCTTCAACCAGAGCGCGCCCTGCCTCGTGCTCGGCCCGTCGTCCGGCTCGCGCGGCGTGTATGGCGCGATCGCGACCTCGGCCGAGTGGGGCCTGAAGCACGGCTGCGCGGTCGCGCTGACCGATGCCGGCAAGGGCATGGGCCTGTACGACATGACCGACGACACGGTGACCCGCATCGACGGCACGCGCGCGACGCGCGCCGCGGCCGGTGCCACCGGCTCGTTCGCCGCCGCGGTGACCGACACCGTGCGCGCTGCGTACAACGCGCTGTACCCGAACCGCTTGTCGCTGAAGCAGGCGCACTCGCAGCAGAACGCCGAGAAGGACTGGGGCAGCGACACGCTGGTGGCCGCCGCCTACGCGCTGTATGCGTTGAACGACCGCTACGGCAATGCGGCCGCGCCGCTGCCGTTCACCGCGGCCAACACGATCGTGATCGCCGGCTCGGTGTCGAATGGAGGCGCCGCGGTGCTGCGCGCGGCCGAGGCCGACACCGCGGGCCTGATCGACGGCGTGGTCGCCGGCGAGCCGGTCACCGAGCTGCCGACCACGACCGGCTACGGCGTGCAGTTCGGCGGCGTGGCGGTCACAGGCTACGGCAGGAAGCTGGGCGATTTCACGACCTTCGGCAACATCTATCAGCCCTGCGCCGCGCTGGCCGCGGGGGCGGTGATGGCCGAGAACTCGACCTTCAACTACCTCGTCGCGACCAACCAGACGGCGAAAGCCACCGCGCGTTGCACCGGTCTCGCGGCGAAGGGGCTGGTGAGCGGCGCCGACACCGCGGCGCAATCGGCGGATGCACTGGCCAAGTTGCGCGCCTACGGCTGGACCGCCGACAACGACCAGATGCACAACGCGCACTACGCGCTCGGCAACGGGCCGATCCTGTCTGCCATGTACCCGATGATGTACGGTCGCTTCTCGGTGACCGACAACCTGTGCAACACCAGCTTCGCGCAGGTGGATGCCGGTGGCAACCCGATCGCGGCGCTTGCGACGAGCAAGGCACCGAGCTTCGCGACCGGCAACGGCACGGCCAACGGGTCGCCGGCCAGCGTGGTCTACAACGACTCCGTCGGCGGCGCGAAGCTGTGGTCGGTGGCGACCTCGGTGTCGACCGGCGTGCAGGACTTCGGCCTCGACAACGCGCTGTGCCAGCGCGCGCTGGTGACCGGTGTCGACGAGACCGGCGCGGCGCTGACGGCCACCGCCACGTCGACGCGCCCGACCGCGGCGCAGGCGGCGGCGGTGCAGGCCGGCATGGCCGAGGTGGTGGTCAACGGCAACCTGCGCGCGAAGCCGACGCTGGTGGTGGCGGGCCGCAGCGACGCGCTGGTGCCGGTCAACAACAACGCGCGCGCCTATGTGGCATTCAACAAGACGGTGGAGGCGGCGAGCAAGCTCGGCTACATCGAGGTGGCGAACGCGCAGCACTTCGACGGCTTCCTGTCGTTTGCCGGCTTCGACACGCGCTTCGTGCCCTTGCACGTCTACTTCAACCGGGCGATGGACGCGATGTTCGTGCACCTGAAGACCGGCGCCGCGCTGCCGCCCAGCCAGGTGGTGCGCGCGACGCCGCGCGGCGGCGCGCCGGGCATGGCACCGGCGATCACCGCGGGCAACGTGCCGGCGATCAGCTCGACGCCGCTGGTGGCCGACCAGATCGGGTTCAGCGGCACGTCGATCGCCGTTCCGAATTAGGGGAGACGGTGGCCTTCACCTCGCATTACGTCGCCTGCGAAGGCCGCGAACTCCACTACACCGAGTGGGGCGCCGGCCGCGCCGAGACGGTGATCGCGTGGCACGGCCTCGCGCGCACCTGCCGCGACATGGACGAGGTGGCGGCGCACCTGTCGCAGCGCTTCCGGGTGATCTGCCCGGACACGCTGGGCCGCGGCCTGAGCGAGTGGAGCCGCGACCCGGAGCGCGAGTACTGCCTGGCGTTCTACGTGCAGCAGGCAGTGTCGCTGGTCGACCGGCTGGGACTGCACGATTTCCATTGGCTGGGCACGTCGATGGGCGGTGCGATCGGAACGCTGGCCGCGGCCGGGCCGCTGCGCGGCCGCATCCGCAAGCTTGTCCTGAACGACAACGGCCCGGAGCTCGCCGAGGCGGCGATCGCGCGCATCCGCGGCTATGCGGGCCGGCCGGCGGCCTTCGAGACGGTGAGAGAGCTGGAGCAGTACTTCCGCAAGATCTACCAGCCCTACGGCTGGCTGAGCGATGGCCAGTGGCGGCGCCTGACCGAGACCTCGACGCGCCGCCTGCCCGACGGCCGCGTGACGCCGCACTACGACCCGGCGATGGTGATGCAGTTCACCCACCACGACGACGACTATGGGCTGTGGGATGCGTGGGACACGCTGACGCTGCCGGTGCTGTGCCTGCGCGGCGAGCACTCTGATTTGCTGCTGCCCGAGGTGGCCGAGCAGATGCGCCGCCGTGGCCCGCGCGCGCAGGTGGTGACGGTGCCGGGCTGCGGGCACGCGCCGGCCTTGAACGTGCCGGAGCAGCTGACGGTGGTGGAGCGGTTCTTGATGGCGCCCTGATTTTTGAGATCGCAATTTGCGACCTCAAGTTTGGCAACGGCAAAGAGCCCATTCGAGCTGCCTCCACCCGTTCGGGCTGAGAACCTGTGAAGGAATCGTATCTGAAGCCTGAACCTCGTGGACGCGGGCGTCGTGAGGTTCAGGACCTGGGGTTGACGGTGCGATCCTGTGCGCCGCACTCGTCTGTTGCGTGATGTCATCGGCGTCGCCATAGGGCGATCCGAGGGCGCCCAGTGCCCGCTCCAGACGGGGTTCAGGCTCAGCTCGCGAACGCATGGTTCAACTTCGCCATGCGCATCAGGTTGTGCGCCAGGGC